>JBOHBD010000403.1:0-7599 GCA_050698195.1 Gaiellaceae bacterium | reverse complement strand
CGGGCGGTGGTCGGTGCGGTTCCAGATGCCCCGGCTGTTGGCGATCGGCTGGTCGGCGAGGATCTGCCGGGCGAAGTGGACGTTGTAGCGCCAGAAGTCGATCAGCTCGCAGGCCGCGTCGATCTCGGCCTGGTGCGCCGTCTTCGACTGGTTGAGCATCGTCGCCGCGTTCAGCGTCGCTCGCCAGGGGCCCGACAGCAGCTCCGCGGCGCGGAGGAAGATCGCGGCGCGCTCGTGCCAGGGCATGCGCGACCAGTCGGCGTGCGCGGCACGTGCGGCATCGATGGCCTGCTGGACGTGCTCCGGCCCGCCCTTGCTCACGTCGGCGAGGATCTGGCTCTTGCGGTGCGGCATCACCGCCTCGAACGTCTCCTCGGTCAGCACGTCCTCGCCGCCGATGACCAACGGGATCCGGATCCGCTCGCCCTCCATCTCGCGGAGCCGGTCCTTCAGCTCTTCCCGCTCGGGAGACCCGGGGGCGTAGGACTTGATCGGCTCGTTGACGGGCGGCGGCGGCACGAAGATCCCCGGAGCGCTCATGGGCCGATTGTAAAGTCGAGAGGAGTGCGGGCGGAGCAGACGCGGTATGCAGTGCCACGGTGGGGCGTGGGGGAGCTCTGGACCCGCGGCGGTCTCGTGCTCGCCAACGAGTTCGTCTTCCACCCGGTGTCGGACACCGGTCGTGGCAGCAGTCTGGGCTCGGCGTTTGCAGAGGTGTCGAATGCGGACGGCTCGCGGCCCGGAGTCCCGCATCACGCGGCCGACTCCCGCGGTGGAGCGATTGGCTCGATTTCGGCACCAGCTTCACGTGACACGAATCGGTGTCTGACACCGGACGAGCTGGTCGGCCGCCTGACGGCGCTCCTCGAGGGCGACGAGGTTCCACTCGACGACGTGCCGCTCGACCTCAGCTGGACGACGCCGTTCCAGCATGCGGTCGCGACCTCTCTCCGGGAGATCCCGCGCGGCGAGATCGTCAGCTACGGGGAGCTCGCTGCGCTCGCCGGGTACCCGGGTGCGCAGCGCGCGGTCGGGAGCTTCTGCGCCCGGAACCGCTTCGTGCTCCTCGTTCCGTGCCACCGCGTCGTGGGCGCGGCCGGGATCGGCGGGTACGGCTCGGCGGGCGTCGGCGTCAAACGACGCTTGCTGGCGCTCGAGGGCGTCGTCCTGTGACATCCGAGGACGTCCGCGAGGAGCTTGCGCGGATCGCTCCCGACCGCGAGTGCGACCGCCTCGCAGAGCTCTCGGCGCTCTTCCACTCGGCGGGCAGCCTCCACCTGCTCGGCGGAGGGAGATGGTCGCTCCACCTCGACCTCGCGAGCGGAGCGGCTGCCCGACGAGCGTTCACGCTCCTGCTCGACGCCGAGATCCGGTCGGAGATTCGAACCTACCGGCAACGCGCCTTCGATCGCGCGACCCGGTACCAGCTGCACGTCGAGGGCTCGGAGGTCGCGCTGGGCGTGCTCGGTGCGGCGGGCGTGCTCGACCGGCGTCACGGGCCCGTCGACAAGCCACCACGCCGAGTCGTCGCGCGGGCGTGCTGCCGCGCCGCGTATCTTCGAGGCGCGTTTCTCGGCGGGGGCTCGCTCTCCGTCCAGCGCTCGCCGCATCTGGAGCTCCGCACAGCGTCGGTCGAGTCAGCCCAGCTCCTCAGGCGGATCGCCGGGGAGGAGGGTGTCGGTCTCGGCGTCGTCGAGCGGCCGAACCACGCCGCCGCATACGCGAAGAGCTGGGACGCCATCGAGTCCGTGCTCGCGCTCGCGGGCGCGACGGAGGCCGTGCTCGCGCTCGAGGAACGCGCGGTCGTCGCCGCAACGAGCGGGAAGGCGAACCGCCTCGCGAACGCCGACCACGCGAACCTCGTGCGGACGAGCCGGGCTGCGCGGCTCCAGCTCGAAGCCGTGGAACGCCTCCGAGCCGAGGGACGCTTCGACCGGCTCGGCCTCTCGCTCCGCGAGGCCGCCGTCCTCCGCCTCCGGCACCCGACGGACTCACTCCGCGAGCTCGCCGCTCGCGCCGATCCGCCCGCGAGCAAGGCGGCGATGCACCGTCGCCTCCGCCGGCTGGAAGCGCTCGCGGGCGGCGTCCCTCCGCACGGCCCTCGTTAGACTCGGCGTCGGGTAGAGGACACGACGGACGGAGGCGAGAGCATGGGGATTCGTGTCGGCATCAACGGGTTCGGCCGCATCGGCCGGAACTTCTTCCGCGCGCAGCACACGCTCGGAGCGGACATCGACGTCGTCGCGCTGAACGACCTCGGCAACGCCGAGACGATGGCTCACCTGCTGCGCTACGACTCGAATCTCGGTCCTTTCGAGGGAGAGGTCGAGCTGACGGACGGGATGCTTCGGGCCGCAGGCGAAGAGGTGAAGATGCTCTCCGAGCGCGATCCCGCCGCGCTCCCGTGGGGAGATCTCGGCATCGACGTCGTGGTCGAGTCGACAGGCTTCTTCACCGATCGCGAAGGGGCGCAGAAGCACCTCGACGCGGGCGCGAAGAAGGTCCTCATCTCGGCTCCTGCGACGGATCCCGACCTCACGGTCGTCCTCGGGGTCAACGACGACGCCTACGACGCGGATTCGCACCACATCGTCTCGAACGCCTCCTGCACGACGAACTGCGTCGCTCCGATGGCGAAGGTGCTGCACGATCTCGGCGAGATCCAGTCGGGTTTCATGACGACGATCCACGCGTACACGAACGACCAGGTGATCCTCGACTTCCCGCACAAGGATCTTCGGCGCGCGCGGGCGGCCGCGATGAACCTCATCCCCACCTCGACCGGCGCCGCCAAGGCGATCGGGGTCGTCATGCCCGAGCTCCAGGGGAAGGTCGACGGCATCTCCGTGCGAGCGCCGGTCGCGACCGGGTCGCTCACCGACCTCGTCGTGACCCTCGGCCGCGAGACGAGCGTGGACGAGGTGAACGGCGCGTTCCGCGAGGCCGCTGCCGGCCCGCTGGCGCGCTACGTCCAGTACGCCGAGGATCCGATCGTCTCGACCGACATCAACGGCAACCCCTACTCCTGCATCCTCGACAGCGAATTGACCATGGTGCGTGGGAGCATGGTCAAGGTGTTCGGCTGGTACGACAACGAGTGGGGCTACAGCTGCCGTTGCGTCGACCTGATCGCGAAGCTCCTTCCGTGATCCCGTTGGCCGCGGAGTGAGACGACCGCGGTCGGTACGCGAGGCGCACGTCTCGGGGAAGAGCGTCCTCGTTCGCGCCGATCTCAACGTCCCGCTCGAAGACGGCCGCGTCGCGGACGACTCCCGCATCCATGCATCCGTCCCGACGCTCCGGCTCCTGCTCGACCACGATGCCGCCGAGGTCGTCGTCTGCTCGCACCTCGGCAGGCCCAAGGGGCCGGACCCCGCTTACTCGATCGAGCCGGTCGCCGATCGCCTGCGCGAGCTCGTCCCAGACGCGCGCATCCGAGTGCTCGAGAACACGCGCTTCGACCCCGGGGAGACCAAGAACGACCCGGAGACGGCCAGGCGGCTCGCCGAGGGAATGGACGTATATGTCCTGGACGCGTTCGGGTCGGCGCACCGGGCGCATTCGTCGACCGAGGGCGTCGCGCATCTTCTGCCTGCGTACGCGGGACTCCTTCTCGAGCGGGAGCTCGAGATGCTCGGCCGCCTGCTCGGCGACGTCGAGCGGCCGTTCCTCCTCGTCGCCGGCGGCGCGAAGGTCGAGGACAAGCTCGGCGTGCTCCAGAACCTCGGCCGCCGCGCCGACGCCGTGCTCGTGGGCGGGAAGATGGCGGAGGAGCTCCGCGACGAGAACCCGCTGCCGTACCAGGCGCTCCTGCCGTCGGACGTCGTCGCTGCTGCCGCGTTCGACGATGATGCGCAGACCGCGGTGACCGGGTTCGACGAGCTGCCGGCGGGCTGGCTGGGGCTCGACATCGGTCCCGCCACGCGCGAGCGCTTCGCGGAGGAGATCCGCGCGGCACGAACCGTGTTCTGGAACGGGCCGATGGGCGTGTTCGAGTGGCCGCGGTTCGCGGAGGGGACGAGGGCGGTCGCCGAGGCCGTCGCGGCAGTCGACGGCTACACGGTCGTGGGCGGCGGCGACTCGGTACGGGCGCTCCACGAGCTCGACCTCGCGGACCGCATCTCCTGGGTCTCCACCGGCGGCGGTGCCGCCCTCGAGCTCCTCGAGGGCAAGGAGCTGCCCGGCGTGGCCGCGATTCCTGTGCCGAGCTAGACGCGGACGCCCGCGACGTGGCGGGCGAGGAAGGCGAGGATCGTGGAGACCTGCCTCACTCGCTCGTCGACGTCGAACGACCCATGCCCGGTCGAGAAGACGTACACCTCGTGCGGATGACCCCGCCTCTCGAGCTTCTCGACGTAGCGCATCGCCTGGCGGTAGGGGCAGCGGCTGTCGTTCTTGCCGATGATCACGAGTACCGGGGCACGGACGTCGTCGGCGAAGTTGATGGGATTGCGATCGCGCATGAGGTCCGGGACGTCCTTCGGCTCCGCGTCCCCGAGGAGCGCCCTGTCGTAGGCCTGGAGCAGCGGTGAGAGCTCCTCGTACCCGTCCTCGTAGTCGCCGATGGGAACTCCGGCGACGCCGCAGCGCCAGAGATCGGCATGCTTGCCGAGCTCGAGGAGCGTGACGTAGCCGCCCCACGAGTGCCCGCCGACGACCGCGCGCTCGGGGTCGGCGATGCCCCTCTCGACGAGGTCCTGGAGCCCCGCGTTCACGTCCTCGAGTTCGGGCCCGCCGATGTCGCCGATCAGCGTGTCCCGCCACTCGCGCCCGTACCCGATCGAGCCGCGGTAGTTGACCATCCCGACCGCGAATCCGGTGTCGACGTAGGCCTGCACCTCCGGCTGCCACCGGTCCAGGTCGAGCCAGGTGGGCCCGCCGTGGACGAACATGAGCACGGGGAACGGCCCGCCGGGCTCCTCCGGAGTCACGTAGAACCCGTGCACGCGCTGGCCGTGCGGGTTGCTGAAGTGCCACGACTCGTACGCACGTCCCGGCGGAGCTGAGTCTCCCTCCAGCGTCAGGACCTCGCTCCCCGTCTCGTCGAGAGCAAGGCGTCGGCGGTGGCCCTGCTCGTGGAGGAACCAGACGCCCCCGTCCGGGCGGACACGAGCCTTCCAGATGAAGCCGGGCTCGGTCTCGAGCGGGCGCAGCTCGCCCGTGGCGAGGTCGTACCGGTAGAGGCGGTCCCGCCCTTCGAACCGGTTGAGGAGGAGCAGGGCCGAGCCGTCGGGCCACCAGTCGTGGACGAACACACCGCCCTCGAGGCCCACGGAGAGATCGTGGCGCTCGCCCGTCTCGAGATCCCAGATCCCGGGCCGCTCGTCGCCTTCCCGCTCGTGGTCGAACGCCAGCCGCTGGTCGCCCGCAACCGGGGACCAGCACTTGGCCGTGAGCGACATCCGCTCGTCCACCTGATCTCCGACGGTGCTGCCCGAACGCGGATCGACGACCCGCAGGGCCGGATGGATCAGGTCGCCGTGCTCGGCGTGCTCCAGGCAGAGCAGGGAGCCGTCGGCCGAGAGCCCGCCCCGGAGGAATCCGCCGTCGTCGACGCTCCCGATTCGGAGCGACTCGCCCGAGCGCAGCAGCTCCCGCGCAGGGCCGCCGTCGAGCGAGACGTGCACGGCGAACCCGTCGCGATCGCTGATGCCCGCGACCGCGATCCCGGGTGCCTGCGCCAGCCCCTCGTTCCACCCGATTGGCACCCTCTCGAGAAACGGACGACTGTCACCGCCGCCGAACGGCTCGATCCGCCAGCTCCCTGACTCGTCGCCCGTCTCGTCGTGGAACCAGAGGACTCCCTCCCCGTCGAGCGTGGTCGTGCCGTCGACGACGCCGACCGGGTGGTCCGTCACCTGGCGCCGCGTGTCGGCGGCTGCATCCCAGGCGTGGAGCTGCCAGATGCCGGACTCGTTCGAGGCGTAGACGACGCGGTCGGGTGCCTCCGGAGACCACTCCGGAAGAAAGGAGACAGGCGCCCGGAACCGGCGTTCCCAGGACGTCATCCCCGTCTCCGCGCGCATCGCGGCGAGGCTAACAGGCGGCGGGCCCGTGACAGGCGGTCGCCTAAGATCGCCACGGTGCTCATCGCCGGCAACTGGAAGATGTTCAAGGGAGCCCACCAGGCTCGTCAGTTCGCGACGGCGATCCGGCGCCTGCCGGAGCGGGCGGCCGGTGTCGACATCGTCGTCTGCCCGGCGTTCACCGCGCTCGAGGCGACGATCCAGGGACTCGGCATGGACTGCGCGATCCGCGTCTTCGCGCAGAACGTCCACTGGGAGCTCGAGGGCGCCTTCACCGGTGAGGTGTCCGCCCCGATGCTGCTCGAGCTCGGAGTCAAGGGCTCGATCGTCGGGCACTCCGAGCGCCGCCGGCACTTCGGCGAGACAGACGAAACCGTGCGGCTGCGCGCCGAGTACGCGCTCGAAACCGGGCTCGCCGTGATCGCGTGCGTCGGGGAGACGGAAGACGAGCGCGAGGCCGAAGAGACGCAGCGTGTCCTCGAACGCCAGGTCTCCGTGCTACCGGCGCACGAGCGGCTCGTCATCGCGTACGAGCCGGTATGGGCGATCGGCACGGGCCGCTCGGCCACGCCTGAGACGGCGCAGGAGGCGCACGCCTTCATCAAGTCGCTCCACGACGCGCCGGTGCTCTACGGGGGCTCGGTCAAGCCCGAGAGCGCCCCCTCGCTCCTCTCGCAGCCGGACGTCGACGGGGCACTGGTCGGCGGCGCCTCCCTCGACGCGCCGGCCTTCGAGGCGATCTGCCTCGCCGCCGCCGCCGCCGCGACCGCGTGAGCGAGCTCGTCGCGCTCGTGATCCTGGACGGATGGGGTCTCGCCCCGCCCGGGCCGGGCAATGCGGTCGAGCTCGCGGAGACGCCGGTCTTCGACGACCTCTGGGAGCGCAACGCGCACACGACGTTGGCGGCCTCGGGTGAGGCCGTCGGGTTGCCCGAGGGTCAGATGGGCAACTCGGAGGTCGGACACCTCACGATCGGGTCGGGTCGGGTCCTCTTCCAGGACTTGATGCGGGTCGACCTCGCCATACGCGACGGGTCGCTCCTCGAGAACCCCGCGCTCGTCTCGGCGTTCCAGCGGGCCCACGACAACCGCGGTGACGTCCACCTGCTCGGCCTCGTCTCCGACGGAGGAGTCCACTCCCACATCGACCACCTGCGGGCGCTCCTCGCTCTCGCAGAGCGAGAGGGGATGACGGAGCGGACATGGATCCACGCGTTCACCGACGGGCGTGACGTCTCCCCCCACGCGGCAGCGACGGATCTGGCCGGCCTTCGGATCGACCGGATCGCAACGGTCTGCGGGCGCTACTACGCGATGGACCGCGATCAACGCTGGGAACGGACCGACCGCGCCATCGGCGCGATCTGCCTGGGGGAGGGCAGGCCGGCCGACGATCCGGTCGCGGCAGTGGAGGAGAGCTACGCGCGCGGCGTGACGGACGAGTTCGTCGAGCCGGTCGTGGTCGCGGGACGGCCGCGGCTCGACCCCGCGAGGGACACGGCCGTCTTCTTCAACTTCAGGCCCGACCGGGCGAGGCAGCTCTCGCAGCGGCTGCTCGAGGCCGGCGTCGACCT
>JBOHBD010000402.1:0-2450 GCA_050698195.1 Gaiellaceae bacterium | reverse complement strand
CCCCGACTCCGGCCCCAGAAACGCCTGGTCCTGCTGGCCAACCTCGTAGAACCCGGACACCGCGACGTCGCCGGCCGTGTCGGGGTCGCCGCGGCGGATGACGAGCGACCGAACGACGTTCGGCCGCGGGTCGTCGCGGAAGCTGTGCCTCATCGTCGTCCCCCGGGGATGCAGCGGCTCGGACTCGGTGGCGCGCTCCGGATCGACGATCGGCTCGAGCGGCTCGTACTCGACCCGGACGGCGGCCGCGGCACGGCGCGCCTGCTCGGGGTCCTCAGCCGCCACGACGGCAACGGCTTCGCCGAAGTAGCGAACCCGGTCCGCCGCGAGAACCGGCTGGTCCGGAAAGTCGAGCCCGTAGGTCTTCTGCCCGGGGACGTCATCGTGCGTGAGCACGGCGTGGACACCCGCCATCCCAAGCGCCTCCGACACGTCGACACCCAGGATCCGCGCGTGCGCGTGCGGGCTGCGGACGGTGTGACCCCACAGCATCCCGGCTGCGCTCAGGTCGCTCGAGTACGCGAACTCGCCCGCGACCTTCGGGATCGCGTCGTGTCGCCGGGTCGCAGCTGCTGCGTGCCCGACCACTGGGGTCGTTCCCACGGGGAGGCTCATCGACCCGCCGCGAGGTGGACTGCGTCGAGGATCTTCTGGTAGCCCGTGCAGCGGCAGAGGTTCCCGGAGAGCGCCTCGCGGATCTCGTCGTCCGAGGGATCGGGAATCCGGCGCAGGAGGTCGGCAGCCGCGACGACGAACCCGGGGGTGCAGAAGCCGCACTGGACGGCACCCGCGTCGGAGAACGCTTCCTGCACTGCGTGCAGGTTCCCGGTCTCGCCGAGACCCTCGACCGTGACGACCTCGTGGCCGTCCGCCTGCGCGGCGAGCACGAGACACGAGCAGACGAGCGAGCCGTCGAGGAGCACCGAGCAGGAGCCGCACTCCCCCTGCTCGCAGGCGTTCTTCGAGCCCGGGAGCTCGAGCCGGTCGCGCAGCGTCGTCAAGAGGCTCTCCCCGGCCCACATGTCGGTCTCGCACCGTTCCCCGTTGACGAGGAGCGAGATCCTCATCCCCGCCGATCCTTCGAACCACGTAACAACTTGTCACTTGGCATTTCTGGCCCCGATGCTGGGGAAATCCCGGACGTCGCCAAGTGAAAACGTGTTACAAGAGGTCTCACGCGAGGCACCTCTCGAGCGCGCGTCGAGTGAGGACGCGGAGGGCGTGACGCCGGTAGGCGGCGGTGCCGCGAACGTCGTCGATCGGGCTGGCAGCCGCCGCGACGCGCTCGGCAAAGTCGCCTGCCTCCTCGAGCGGAGCGGTCACGAGCGCGACGACCGGGCCCGAGGAGCCGTACGCCGCGCGAAGCTCACCGCGCTCGCCGTCGGCGACGAGTGCCAGCGAGCACACGGCGATGACCATCGCATTCCGCGGGCCGACCTTCATGAACGTCTGCGGCTGGCCGCCCGGGCGTACGAGCACGGACACGATGAGCTCATCCTCCGCGAGCGCGTTCCGCTTCGGGCCTATGAGGAACTCGGCGAGCGCCGTCCGGCGCAAGCCGCGCACGCTCGCGACCTCGATCTCGGCTTCCTCGACCAGAAGCGGCGGGAGTGCGTCACCGGCGGGTGACGCAGTGCCGAGGTTGCCTCCGATCGTGCCGCGGTTGCGGATCTGCGGCGAGCCGACGGTACGCGACGCCTCCGCGAGCGCAGGGAGGTGGGCGGCGAGTTCGCGCTGCATCGCCTCGGTGTAGGTCAGCCCTGCACCGAGCCGGAGCGTCCCGTTCTCCCGCGCGAAGCCCCGGAGATCCGCCACCTCGTTCAGGTTCAGGATATGGTCGGGGCGGGTCCGGTCGAAGTTCAGCGCGACCATGACGTCGGTGCCGCCCTGAATGGGAAGGGCGTCCGGATGCTCGGCCTTCAGCCGAAGGGCCTCGTCGAGCGAGCGCGGAGTGAGGACCTCCATCACGATCAAGAGTATTTACGCTGTCCCGCCATGGAGGCGCTCCGCCGCCGGCTCGCGGTCGCCCGCGGGGACGAGCCCGCAGACGTCGTCGTGCAAGGTGGGCGAGTCCTCTCGGTGTTCACGAAGGAGTGGCTCGAGGTCGACGTGGCGATCGTCGACGGAGTGGTTGCGGGGCTCGGCGACTACGAGGGCCGGGAGACACTCGACGCGTCGGGGCGGTGGGTCGTGCCCGGGTTCATCGACGCGCACATGCACCTCGAGTCCGTCAAGCTCATGGTCGACGAGTTCGCGAGGCTCGTGCTACCCCTCGGCACGACCGCGGTCGTCGCCGACCCCCACGAGATCGCGAACGTCCTCGGCGTCGACGGCGTCCACTGGCTCCTCGACGCCTCGGCAGGGCTGCAGCTCGACGTCTACTTCATGGCGTCGTCGTGCGTGCCCGCGTCGCCGTTCGAGTCGCCCCGCCGCCCGCTGGGCCCCGGCGA
>JBOHBD010000401.1:0-4168 GCA_050698195.1 Gaiellaceae bacterium | reverse complement strand
ACGTCAAGCTCATCGGGCGTCACTAGGGTCGGGCGGGGTGGGTGGTCAGGCTTCAAGGTGACCACTGAGTGCAGATAGACTCGGCGGCCTGGCGGCTGCACGCCTGCGCCGCGTCACCCCTCGCCTCAGGAGACCCATGTCCGAGAACGGATCTGACAGCACGAACACCGGCCGTATCGTCGAGATCAAGGGCGTCGTCATCGACGCCGTCTTCGCGGATCGACTGCCCGAGATCCACACCGCCTTGAGCATCGAGGTTCCCCAAGCCGACGGGACGACGCGCACGCTGATCGCCGAGGTCCAGCAGCACCTCGGCGACGATCGCGTCCGCGCCGTGGCGATGGACTCCACGGACGGTCTCGCACGGGGCGTCGCCTGCGTCGACACGGAGGCGCCGATCTCCGTCCCGGTGGGAAGCGCGACGCTCGGCCGCCTCTGGAACGTCATCGGAGAGCCGATCGACGAGCAGGGGCCCACGCCCGACGGCGTCGAGCGCTGGCCGATCCACCGCGATCCGCCCGACTTCCGCGACCTGTCGCCGAAGATCGAGATCTTCGAGACCGGGATCAAGGTCATCGACCTGATCGCGCCCTTCGTCAAGGGCGGCAAGGTCGGGTTCTTCGGCGGCGCGGGAACGGGGAAGACCGTCCTCATCCAGGAGCTGATCCACAACGTCGCTCTCCAGCACGGCGGCGTCTCCGTGTGCGCCGGTGTCGGCGCGCGAACGCGTGAGGGGACCGACCTCTGGCTCGAGATGACCGAGTCGGGCGTCATCGACAAGGTGGCGCTCGTCTACGGGCAGATGAACGAGCCGCCGGGCGCGCGGCTCCGGGTTGGCCTCTCGGGGCTGACGATGGCCGAGTACTTCCGCGACGAGGGACAGGACGTGCTCCTCTTCATCGACAACATCTTCCGGTTCGTCCAGGCTGGCTCCGAGGTCTCGGCCCTCCTCGGGCGCATGCCGAGCGCGGTCGGCTACCAGCCGACCCTCGCCACGGAGATGGGCCAGCTGCAGGAGCGCATCACGTCCACGCGCACCGGCTCCGTGACGTCGGTGCAGGCGATCTACGTGCCAGCGGACGACCTCACCGACCCGGCGCCGGCTGCCACGTTCGCGCACCTCGACTCCACCGTCGTGCTCTCGCGGGCGATCGTCGAGAAGGGCATCTACCCGGCGGTCGACCCGCTCGACTCGACCTCGCGCGCGCTGCAACCGGGCATCGTCTCGGAGGACCACTACCAAACTGCGACCGACGTGCTCCAGATCCTCCAGCGCTACAAGGATCTGCAGGACATCATCGCGATCCTCGGGATGGACGAGCTGACGGACGAGGACAAGCTCGTCGTGGGTCGGGCGCGGCGGATCGAGCGCTTCCTCTCGCAGCCGAACTTCGTCGCCGAGCAGTTCACGGGTACGCCGGGCAAGTACGTGAAGCTCGAGGACACCATCCGCGGCTTCCGCGCGATCATCGAGGGCGAGCACGACGAGCTCGGCGAGGCCGCCTTCTACATGGTCGGGACGATCGAGGACGCCGTCGAGAAGTCGCGGCAGGCCGAGGCCGTCGCCGCGTAGATGGTCGACGTGAATATCACCGCCACCGCGGCCGCGATGCGGACGCGTTCAGGGACTTTCGAGCCAAAGGGCTGATGGCCGACACGCATCCGAAGTTCGACGTCGCGCTCGTCACCCCGGACGGGCCGGCGTTCGACGGTGAGGCGGAGATGATCGTCGTGCCGGGAGCCGTGGGCGAGATCGGCGTCCTCGCCCGGCATGCGCCGCTCGTCGCGACGCTCAAGGCCGGCTCGACGCGCATCCACCTGAGCCCGAACGAGGTGCTCGAGTTCGCGACCGGCCCCGGGTTCTTCAAGGTGGAGCTCGACCGCGCCCTGGCGCTCGTAGACGATGCCGTGAACGTCAAAAAGATCGACGACGAGCGTGCCCGCGCCCAGCTCGAGGCGGCGAAGACGGAGCTCGAGAAGGTCGAGCAGGGCGAATCGCAGGCCGACCGGTGGCAGCTCGAGCAGCGGATCGTCCATGCCGAGAACCAGCTCGCGGTCAGCGGCCGGACGACGGGTTGAGCGCCGTGCGCCGCGTGGCGGTGCTCGGGGACGTGCACGGGAACGCGGTCGCCCTCGCCGCGGTGCTGGACGAGCTTCGGCGGGAGGACGTCGACCTCGTCGTCTGGACCGGGGATCTGTCCTGGGGTTGGGCGCCCGCGGCGACGCTCGAGCTCGTCCGCTCGCTCGAGCTCCCGGCGCGCTACGTGCGCGGGAACGCCGAGCGCGCGCTGCTCGAGCTCGGAGACGGCAAGGTCGAGGAGCCGACCGAAGGAGAGCGCTGGATGCTCGACAACCATTCCAGCGGCGATCTCGAGGTCGCACGGTCGTTCCAGCACTCGCACTCGGTCGATGTCGACGGTCTCGGGGCGACGTACTTCTGCCACGGCTCCCCGCGGAGCGACGAGGAGCTCCTCACCTCGGCCACGCCGGACGAACGGGTGCGAGCCGCGGCGGCCGACATCGGCGAGCGCGTGCTCGTCAGCGGGCACACGCACGTCCAGCACGATCGGGAGGTGGCCGGTCTCCGCGCGGTCAACCCGGGAAGCGTCGGCTTGCCATACGAGGGTCGCCCGGGCGCGTACTGGGCGCTGCTCGGGCCGGGGGTCGAGCTCCGGCGCACCGAGTACGACCTGGACGAGGCGGTCGCCCGCATCCGGGCGAGCGGGTACCCCCGCGCCGAGCAGATCGTGGAGATGCTGACCGATCCCCCGGCCCCTGCCGAGGCGATCGAGCGCGCCGAGAAGCTCGAGTTCTCCGGCTGACTACAGCTCGAGCGGCGAGACGACGAAGCCGAGCCGGTCGGCGCTACGGCGTAGGCGCGCGTCGAGCGTCACCAGACGGCAGCCGAGGATCCGCGCGAGGGCGAGGTATTCGGCGTCGTACGTCTTCGCCCATCCGAGCTCATCGGCGATACGCCAAGCCTCCTCGCCGAGTCCGTCGGGCGTGCTCGCGGTGACGGGAGCGGCTTGGAGCCGTCTGAGAGCCGCTACCGCGTCCGTCCATGGAAGATCACCGCGCCACGCGACCTGATGGAGCGCCGATCGTGCCTCGGACCACATCAGGCTGGGAGCGAAGAGATCGCGGTCGGGGAGCTCGGTGAACCCGTTCTCGGCGCGGGAGGCAGAGAACGCGACGCTCGCGTCGACGACGAGCATCTCAGCGGGATTCGCGGGCTTGCCGAATGATGCGGACGACGTCGATGTGAGGTTCGACCTTCCAGGCGTCGGGAAGAGGGAGCATCTCGTACCCGTCGTCCAACACCTCGTCGAGGTCGGCTTCCTCGATCACGTGCTGCGTCCCGACCTTGCTGGCACGGAGCTTGCCCGCGCGGATCCAGCGCCGGATCGTCTCCGGGTTCCGGTTCGCGCGCCTCGCCGCCTCGGGTACGGTGAGCATAGTCGTATACTACTACATCGTGTCCCGGGAGGATTTCTAACGTCTCTTCGGCTACCCTGAGCGAACCCGGAGAGCTTTGAAAGGCAGCTTGGCGACCGGGTTACCAAACGCCTAAAGAGCCCGAGAGCCCGGCGGCTCCCGACCTCTTAGGCGGGAGTCGTTTTCGTGACACAGGCCCGCAAACACCTCGAGAAGTCGCTCGCCGAGCGCATTCTGGTGCTCGACGGGTCCTGGGGCGTGCTCATCCATCGGCGAGGTCTCTCCGAGGAGGAGTACCGCGGCGAGCGCTTCTGCGACCATCACCGGGACGTCCAGGGCGACCCCGATCTCCTCAACCTGACGCATCCCGAGATCGTCGCCGAGATCCACGACGCCTACTTCGAAGCGGGTGCGGACATCGCGACGACCAACACCTTTACGGCGACCCGCATCGGCCAGGCCGACTACGGGCTCGAAGGAGCGGCCGCCGAGATGAGCCTCGAGGGCGCGCGGCTTGCACGCCGGGCCGCGGACGCGTGGACGACGCGGACGCCCGAGAAGCCGCGCTTCGTCGCCGGCTCTCTCGGCCCGCTGAACGTCACGCTCTCGCTCTCGCCGCGCGTCGAGGACCCCGCCTTCCGCGCGGCGTCCTTCGACGAGGTCCGCGACGCCTACGCCGAGCAGATTGCCGGCCTGGCCGAGGGCGGCGTCGACCTCCTGCTCATCGAGACGA
>JBOHBD010000400.1:0-4191 GCA_050698195.1 Gaiellaceae bacterium | reverse complement strand
CGCGCGCTCCGAGACACGAAGCATCAGGTCGACCGCCGCGCGCAGGCGGTCGACTGCAAGCGGGATTGCGACGCGCACGGCGAGCCCGTCGGCGATCGTCGCCCCCGCAGGGACTCCGATCGGCCGGTCCGCCTCGTAGCTCGCCGCCATCACGGGCATCTCCCGGGCGACGACCCCCACGCGCACCACGCTCGGCGCGCGTCTCCCGATCGCCGCGCCGATCCCGCCGGCGAGCGCGCCGTTGCCGATCGGGGTGACGACGGCAGCCGGCGGAGAAGGGCACTGGTCGAGGATTTCCTCACCTATCGCGCCGTACGCCTCGTACTGGAGCGGCTCGGCGCCGTCCTCGAAGAACGGAAGCCCCTCTTCGGCCGCGTAGGCCCGTGCGCTGTCCTTGGCGTCGTCGAGGTCGCGACCTGCGACACGCACGTCCGCCCCGAGGCGGTCGAGGAGCTCGAGCTTCTGCACGTTCGCTACGAGTGGCACGAATACGATCGGGTTCGCTCCGAGATTGCGGCAGGCCCAGGCGACCGCGGCACCGTGGTTGCCCGTCGAAGAGGTGACCACGGCCTCGTGGCCGGCGTCGACGAACCGGGCGACGACGGGGAGGGTGCTCCGCCACTTGAACGCTCCGAGCTCGTGCACGTCCTCCCGCTTCAGCCAGAGGTCCTCGCGGCCCGCGAAGCCGGCGAGCGTCTCAGGTGCGTGCTCGAGCGGTGTCGGCGTCTCCATCGCTAGACGCAGAACTCGGCCGCCGTGGCGAGCAGGATCCTCGCCGTCCGCTCGACGTCTTCGAGGTCGACCCACTCGACGTCGGCGTGGGCGCCCTCGCCGCCGGGCCCGAAGACGACGCCGGGGATCCCGGCGGCCGCGAACAGCGCGGCATCCGTCCAGAACGGGACCCCGACCAGCTCGGGGGCGGTCCCGAGCACCTTCCGCGCACTCGCCGTAAGGGCGCCGACGATCGGCGAGTCGCGCGGGGTCTCGAGCGGTTCCCGTGCGAAGAGCGTCGTCACGGTCGCTGCCGGAGCCGCCTCGCGAAGCTGCTCCTCGACGGAGGCGAGGGTCTCGCCGGGAAGCGTTCGCCGCTCCACCTTGACCACGCACCGATTCGGATACGTCGAGAGCTCCTGCCCGCCTTCGATCAGCGAGGCGTGCACGGATGCACCGCCGAGCAACGGATGGATCTCGCCTTCGTCTCGGAGGCGGACGTCGAGCTCCCCGAGGGCGACGAGAGGCTCGCCCATGCGGGCGATAGCGTCCACTCCGAGGTCGTACCGCGACCCATGCGCTGCGAGCCCGTCCGTCTCGAGCTCGAGCCAGACGAAGCCCCGATGCGCGATCGCGATGCGCAGGTCGGTCGGCTCCGCGACGACGACGGCGTCGGCCTCGATGCTCTCGGCAACCCGCTCGGACCCGATGCTGAGCGCCTCTTCGTCGGCGACCGCGGTGACGATCAGGTCTCCGCGGAGGCGCAGGTCGTCCGCGGCCGCGGCAACCAGCATGATCGCCGCGAGGCTGCCTTTCATGTCGTAGGACCCGCGGCCGTACAGACGTGTGCCTTCGACCCGCGGCGCATGCGATCCGTCGGGACCTCCGACCGCGACCGTGTCCAGGTGCGCGTTCAGCATCAGGGAACGGCCTCCCCCTGAGCCACGGACCCGGCCGACGACGTTCGCCCGCGCAGGCGCGAGGTCGTGGTACTCGACCTCGACCCCTCGGGCCTCGAGCCAGCCCGCGACGAACCGGCCGATCTCGGCTTCACCCGCACCGCCCGGTACGAGCGTGGGGTTCACCGAGTCGATCTCGACCAGCTGTTCGAGCAGCTCGCGCGCCCGAGCGAGATTCGCCTGATCCGCGCGGGCGCTCACCACGTACGCGAGCCTAGCCTGCGCCGGCCGGCGGAGGCCGTCGACGGCGCCGGCAGGTATCGTGGCCGGCAGTGGCCGCGCTCTTCGAGACGCTCCTCGCCTGGGACAGCGCCGCCTCCGCGCTCGGTGAGCAGGTCCGCTGGGAGCCCCTGACCTTCGTCTTCCTGCTCGCGTCGGCCTGGTGGGTGAAGTGGCCGCTGATCGCCGCAGTGGGTTCTGCGGTGGACGCGAAGCGATGGCGGTTTCCACGCGCGACGTGTGCCGCTGCGCTCGCGGTGACCAGCGCAGCGCTTCTCGTGACGATGTTCAAGGAGCTCGTCGACCGCGTCCGCCCGCCGGTGGCCAACCCGGCTCTCGACCCCGTCGGGCTGGTTCCGGCGTCGGCTTCGTTCCCCTCCGGGCACGCGGCCACGGCATTCGCCGCCGCTGTCGCGGTCGCCGTCATCCACCCGCGGCTCCGGGTCCCGCTCCTCGCGCTCGCAGCCGTCGTAGCGCTCTCGCGCGTCTACCTCGGCGTCCACTACGTGCTCGACGTGGCCGTCGGCACGGCCCTCGGGATCGCGGTCGGCTTCGCTGCGGCGTGGCTCACCCGAGCGGTCGCTGCCCGTAGCGGCGCGCTCGTCCGCTCGCGTACGAGCGCTTCGCCTACCTGAGAGAGGGCATGACGGCGACGGGCGTCGCGTCCACCGGCAGCGGATCGCGGGTGGAGCCAGACTGCGCGCGGCGGCGAGCGGGAGCGAAGGCCGCCGCGACGAGGAGCGCGCTCGCCGTCCCCAGCGCGGTCCCGGCGAGCACGTCGACGGGGAAGTGGGCGCCGAACAGCACCCGCGTGAAGGCAACCACCGCGACGTACGCCACGAGGACGGTGCGGAGGCGCGGGAAGAGGAGCGCGGTCGCGACGGCAAGGGCGGCCGTGACCGACATGTGCCCGCTCGGGAACGAGTTGAGGTGCGCCCAGCTGTGGCCGTTCAGGCTGGTCCCCTCGATGACCTCCTCGGGGCGCGGGCGGTCGTAGACCGCGTACACGGCTTCGAGGAGCACCCAGGCGAGGAGCGCGGAGCCAAGAACGCGGCCGAACGCGCCGAGCATGCGCGTCGGGGAGGTGATCGCCGCGGCAACCACCGCAACCGCGATCAAGGCGACGTAGTTGCGGGTGTGCGGGTCGAGGATCGTCCACAGCAGGTCGGGCCCCGGGCCGAGACCGTTCACCGCCCGGAAGAGCGTCTCGTCGGGCCGGCTCACCTCAGTGTTCGCCACGAGCAGGCCGAGCACGGGGACGGTCGCGAGCAGCGCCGCCGCCGTCCGCGCACGACCGCGCACGCGAGGCACGCCGACGAGCGGGATCAGCGCCGTCAGCGTCGCGATCCCGCCGAGCACGAAGATCGAGCGGTACGAACCCGTCGCCGCCACCGTCCAGCCCGCGGCCGGCAGCGCGATGGTCGAGGAGATCGCGCGCACGGAGAAGTAGAGCGCCGTGTAGCCGCCCGCCTCACCCGGCGGGATCAACGTCGCGAAGAGCGGGAAGCCGAGCGTCGAGACGAGCCCGAACCCGGACGCCGCCGCGACGAGGGCCGCTCCGACGGTGAGCAGGTTCGTGGACGCGGCGACGCCGAGGAAGCCTCCGCCCAGGAGCACGACGCCGAGGAGAAGGAGCGGCCGGTTCAGCCCGGGGTTGCGAACGCGCCCGGCGGCCGCGATCGCCGCACCGGTCGCGAGGCCGAACCCCGCGAGCCACAGCGACGCGACTCCCGGCTCGAGGGAGAGGACGTCCTCCGCGTAGAGGAGGAAGAACGCGGGGAGCGCGGCGTACCCGAGCACCCACAGGATCTGCGCCAGGAGAAAGCTCCCGACACCGGGACGGCGGATCGCACGCAGGTAGTACCCGGTCGGCCTCCCGCTCTCGGCCGGCGTCGGCGCGACCTCCGCCTCGCCGGTCTCGCGCACGCGGGCGATCGTCGGAGCCGCCAGCAGCGGGACGAGGATCGCGGACAGGGCGAAGGGCGCCCACGGCGCCACCCCGACGAGGAGTCCCCCGACGGCCAGGCCCAGCAGGCCGCCGCCGAGCATCGCCAGCTCTTGGGCGCTCGTCGCACGTGCGCGGCGCGTCTCGTCGAAGGTCTCGGGGACGAGGGCGCGGTGGGCGGTCGTCAGGGCGTTGAGCCCGGTGTAGACGACCGCGGCCGAGAGCGCCAGGACGAGGTAGGAGGTCGACGAGCCGAGCGCGACCGCGAGCAAGCCGCCGGCCGTCACGAGGCTTCCGCCGACGACGAAGGGCATCCGCCGCCCACGCCCCTGCTCGCGGAGGCGATCGCTCCAGAGC
>JBOHBD010000399.1:0-5925 GCA_050698195.1 Gaiellaceae bacterium | reverse complement strand
ATCT
The DNA here is from genome assembly GCA_050698195.1 of Gaiellaceae bacterium. Lineage (GTDB taxonomy): Bacteria > Actinomycetota > Thermoleophilia > Gaiellales > Gaiellaceae > GMQP-bins7. The sequence continues at coordinate 5,921 of JBOHBD010000399.1, read as the reverse complement.
CGGGCTGGCCGAGAAGGGACGGCTGCGCACGGAGTGGGCGAGCCGGTACATGCCGGTCCTGGCCGCGATCGGCGAGCGCTTCGAGCGCGAGAAGCCGCTGGCCGGCAGGCGCGTCTCCGCCTGCCTGCACGTGACGACCGAGACCGCGAACCTCGTGGTCGCCCTCTCCCGGGGTGGGGCGGACGTCTGTCTCTGCGCGTCGAACCCGCTCTCGACGCAGGACGACGTCGCCGCGGCGCTCGTGGACGAGTACGACATCGCCGTCTTCGCCATCAAGGGCGAGGACAACGACACGTACTACCGCCACATCGAGGCCGCGGTCGACCACAAGCCTCAGATCACGATGGACGACGGCGCCGACGTGATCGGCGTGCTCCATGCCCATCGGCGGGAGCAGCTCGGCGACGTGATCGGCGGCACCGAAGAGACGACCACGGGCGTGATCCGCCTGAAGGCGCTCGAGCGCGAAGGGAAGCTCGGCTTTCCCGTGATCGCGGTCAACGAGGCGCAGACGAAGCACATGTTCGACAACCGCTACGGCACGGGGCAGTCGACGATCGACGGGATCATCCGCGCGACCAACGTCCTGCTCGCCGGCGGGCGCTTCGTCGTCGCCGGCTACGGCTGGGTGGGGCGCGGCGTCGCCCAGCGGGCCCGCGGCATGGGTGCCCATGTGATCGTCACCGAGGCGGATCCCGTCCGCGCGCTCGAGGCGGCGATGGACGGCTTCGAGGTCATGCCGATGGAGAAGGCCGCCGCGGTGGGGGATATCTTCTGCACCGCCACCGGCGACAAGAACGTCATCGGCCGTGCGCATTTCGAGCGGATGAAGGACGGCGCGATCCTCGCGAACACGGGCCACTTCAACGTCGAGATCGAGATCCCGGCGCTCCGCGACCTCGCGGTCGAGACACGGGAGGCCCGGGCGCTCGTCGACGAGTACACGCTGGAGGACGGGCGGCGTCTGTACTTGATCGCCGACGGCCGGCTCGTCAACCTCGCCGCCGCGGAAGGCCATCCGGCGATCGTCATGGACATGTCCTTCGCGAACCAGGCGCTCTCGGCCGAGTGGGTCGTCGCGAACGGAGCGAGCCTCGAACGCCGCGTCTACGACGTCCCGAAGGAGATCGACGAGGAGATCGCGCGCCTGAAGCTCGCGACGATGGGCATCGACATCGACCAGCTGACCGAGGAGCAGGCGCGGTACCTCGCCTCGTGGGACGAGGGAACCTAATCGAGGGGGAACCCATGGTTCTCCCTCGTACCCCGTCCTTCTTCGCTGCGCATCGGAGGAGCCGCACCGGGCCTCTCGCCGGGCAAAGCCCGGCTCCGGCCGCGAACGGTCACGCACGGCAGTGACGCGAGGCGTCGAACCCCATCGCATCGTCAGGCTCGATGCCGGCGCGGTCGTGATCCTCGACCAACGGAGGCTCCCGGACGAGGAAGTCGAGCTCCGGCTCGAGTCGGCCGCGGCGGTCGCGGACGCGATTCGCACGCTGGCGATCCGCGGCGCGCCGGCGATCGGGGTCGCCGCCGCGTACGGCCTCGCACTGGCGGCCGAGCACGGAGAGGATCTCGACTCCGCCTACCACGAGCTCGTCTCGTCTCGCCCGACGGCGGTCAACCTCCGCTGGGCGCTCGACGAGATGCGCTCCGATCCGACGCCGGAACACGCCCGCGCGCTGCACGAGGCCGAGGTCGATCGCTGCCGGAGGATCGCGACCCACGCGGCCGAGCTCATCGCTCCCGGCTCCCGCGTTCTCACTCACTGCAACACGGGCGCGCTCGCGACGGGCGGCTACGGCACCGCGCTCGGGGGGATACGAGCGGCGTGGGAACGCGGGCTCGTCGAGCACGTCTGGGTCGGCGAGACGCGTCCGCTGCTCCAGGGGGCGCGGCTGACGGCGTGGGAGCTCGAGGCGCTCGGAATCCCGTTCTCGGTCATCGCCGACGGCGTGGCGCCGTCGCTGATGGCCGCCGCCGAGGTCGACTGCGTCCTCACCGGCGCCGACCGCATCGCCGCGAACGGGGACACGGCGAACAAGATCGGGACCTACGGGCTCGCCGTCGCTGCGCGACACCACGAGATCCCGCTCTACGTGGTCGCGCCGACATCGACGCTCGACCCGACCGCTGCGACCGGCGCGGAGATCCCGCTGGAGGAGCGGGATCCGTCCGAGGTTTCGGCACGTTTCCCGGCGAGGAATCCGGCCTTCGACGTGACTCCGTCGGAGCTCATCGCCGCGATCGTGACGGAGGAGGGCGTCCATCGCGCTCCCTACGCCGCCACCCTCCCGAGGCCGGTGCACGCGTGAAGGCTCTCGTCCTCGCGGCGGGGTACGCGACGCGGCTCTACCCGCTCACCCTCGACACGCCGAAGGCGCTGCTCGAGGTCGGCGGCAAGCCGATGCTCGACCACGTTCTCGAACGGCTCGAGGCGATGGGCGTGGACGAGACGATCGTCGTCACGAACGCGAAGTTCACTCCGCACTTCGAGGCGTGGGCGAGCGGCAGAGAGCACGTCGCGATCGTCAACGACGGCACGACGTCGAACGACGACCGGTTGGGTGCGATCGGCGACATCGGCTTCGTGCTCGACCGGACAGGGCTCGATGACGACCTCGTCGTCGTGGCCGGGGACAACCTGTTCGGCGAGGACGTATCCGGCTTCGCGGCGTACGGCCGTGAGGTGGATGCGCCGGTGCTCGCGGTCCACGACGTCGGAGACCTCTCCCGCATGCACGAGTACAACCAGATCGAGGTCGACGAGGCCGGTCGCATCGTCTTCTTCGAGGAGAAGCCGGCGAGCGCGCGGACGACGCTGGCCGGCGTCGCGCTCTACTACTACCCGCGCGGCACGCTTCCCCTGATTCGCGAGTACCTCGCCGAAGGCAACAACCCGGATCAGCCGGGACGCCTGATCGAGTGGCTCTACCCCCGTACGTCCGTCTACACCTGGCGCCTGCCGGGTGAGTGGTACGACATCGGCTCCTCGGAGACTCTCGAGGAAGCCGACCGCATCTTTTCGCAGAGCCGTAACGGGTAGCCGCCGACAATCGAGAGCATGCTCGAGCTGCTCTTCCCGGAGCGCTGCGCGGTCTGTGCGCGCCCGGGGCCGGCGCTTTGCGGGCACTGTCGCGGCGCGCTCGTTCGGCTGACCCCGCCGGTCTGCGATCGGTGCGGCTCGCCGGGGCCCTGGCCGGTTCGGCGCTGCGCAGAGTGCGCCGGCCGCAGGCTTGCCTTCGCACATGCGCGCGCGGCGATCGTCTACGACGAGCGCGCCCGCGCTCTCGTCCGCTCGTGGAAGGAACAGGGCCGGCGGCGGTTGGCGACGGTGGCGGCGGAGCTCGTCGCCGAGGTGGTCGTGCCGCCGCGCGTCGACGCCGTCGCGCACGTGCCGGGCGATCCGGAACGAGCCTGGGAGCGTGGTGACGTCCCTCCGCGCGGTCTCGTGCTCTCCCTCTGCGAGCTCTGGGGGCTGCCCGCGGCCGACCTTCTGAGACGCGCCCGCACGCTCCCGCGCCAGCGCGGGCTCAGCCTCGCGGACCGCCGACGCAACGTCCGCGGGACGGTCGTAGCGGTCGGTGACGCGCCACGCCGCGTGTGCCTGGTCGACGACGTCTACACGTCGGGCGCCACCGCGGACGCGTGCGCTTCGGCGCTGCGCCGGGCGGGTACCAGATACGTCGAGGTGATAACCCTGGCAAGGGCGGTTCGTTAGATTGAGACGCAGGTCTTCTTCTGCTGCCGATCCGGAAAGGGGCGTTCCATGAGGCTCCAGGTCAAGGCCCTGCACGACCACCTCGACGACACGGTCAAGGCGTACCTCGAGAAGCGACTCTCCAAGCTCGACCGCCGCCTCTACGCCGAGACGCTCGTCGAGGTCACGCTGACGAAGGAGCACAACCCCTCGATCGCCCAAAGCTACTCCGTCGAGGCGATCGTCTACACGAAGGGCCCGAACCTCGTCGCCCAGGAGTCCGCGACGAGCTACGAGGCGGCGATCGATCGCATGGTCGACAAGCTGGAGCGGCAGCTGGACCGGTACAAGGACAAGCGCATCGAGAAGCCTCGCCGGGAGGCGCGCCACCGTGCCGAGCCCCCGCCTGTTCCGGTGGAGCAGATCGAGCAGGAGCTCACCGCGGGCGAGGACGAAGCCGCCGCGTGAGCAGCCACGCCGACGCGAGGTCGGGGCGACTGCGGCCGCGAAGCGGACGCCTTCAGGGATCTTGCGCGCCCAGAATCCGCGCGAGCGGATTCTGGGCTTGCGCAGAGGACTAGTGCCGCTCGACCCCGGGCGGGAGTGGCTCCCCGCGGGAATCACGGGCATCCCGCGCCAGCGGGAGTGGGACGCGGTCGCCACCACGGCGGCTCCGGCAACCTCCGGTGACGAGGTCGAGTTCGTCGCGCTCCCGGACGGGCGCCTGCTCGGCGACGACGCCGACGCGACGCCGTTCGCAGCTGCGCTCGAGGGGCTGATCGAGGTGCCGTACCGCGCCGTCGCCGTGCGCCGAGAGGAGCTCTGGGCCGTCGGAGCCAGGAGGATCGAGGTGGCGCAGCTCGACCCGAATCCGGACGGAGACGACCTCGAGCTGACCTGGGATGGCGCGTCGCACGCGCTCGCCGTCGACGGCGCCCCCGCCGGCCTGTCGCGGGCGACCGCGTTGGAGCGGCTGGCGGCCTCGCGAGTGCGGGGACGCTACGCTGCGCACGCGCACCGTCTCGAGGGCGATCTCTGGGAGATCCACGTCCTGCCGCTGTGACGCGACGAGGGCGAGAACCGAAGCCGGTACCCTAGGCCCGTGGCCACGCAGTCGTTCGGCAAGTTCGAGCGCGTCCTCCGCATGGGCGAGGGACGCCGTCTCAAGCGCCTCCAGGACCAGGCGGCGTACATCGGCACACTCGAGCCCGAGTTCGAGGCGCTCTCCGACGCCGAGCTCGCGGGGAAGACCGCCGAGTTCAAGCAGCGGCTCGAGAACGGGGAGTCGCTCGAGGATCTCGTCTTCGAGGCCTACGCAGCGGTGCGCGAGGCCTTCAAGCGGACGATCGGCGTCCGTCTCTTCGACGTCCAGCTGATGGGAGGGATCGTCCTCCACGAGGGCGACATCGCGGAGATGAAGACGGGCGAGGGGAAGACCTTCGTCGCGGTGCAGCCGCTGTACCTGAACGGCCTGACGGGTCGCGGCGTCCATCTCGTGACTGTCAACGACTACCTCGCCAAGCGCGACGCGGAGTGGACGCGTCCGGTGTACGAGCTCCTCGGCTCGTCCGTCGGCTACATCCAGAACATGATGCCGTTCGCGCAACGCCGCGACGAGTACGCGAAGGACGTCACGTACGGCACCAACTCCGAGTTCGGCTTCGACTACCTGCGCGACAACATGGCGGTGTCGCTCGACGGCACCGTCCAGCGGAGCCACGCCTACGCGATCGTGGACGAGGTCGACTCGATCCTCGTCGACGAGGCCCGCACGCCGCTCATCATCTCCGGCGAGCCGGAGACGGCGGCTCAGACGTACTACCAATTCGCGAAGGTCGTCAAGACCCTCGAGGGCAAGCCGGCGACCCGCAAGTCGGCGAAGGGTGAGGACGAGACCGAGACGTCCGGGGCGGACTACCTCTACGACGAGAAGTTCAAGACCGTGTCGCCGAGCGAAGACGCGATCGAGAAGGTCGAACGCGCGCTCGGCGTCGACAACCTCTACGACCCGCGCAACGTCCAGCTCGTCAACCACCTGACGCAGGCGCTCAAGGCGCAGTCGCTGTACAAGCGCGACGTCGACTACGTCGTCCAGGAGGGCGAGGTCAAGATCGTCGACGAGAACACCGGCCGCATCATGGAAGGCCGGCGCTGGAGCGAGGGGCTGCACCAGGCGATCGAGGCAAAGGAAGGCCTCCGCATCCAGGAGGAGCACGTCACC
>JBOHBD010000398.1:0-6102 GCA_050698195.1 Gaiellaceae bacterium | reverse complement strand
CGACGAGGCCGAGGTCATCGGCGAGGTCGCGTGGGGGCTCCTCGACCGAGGTCTGCGCGACCGGCCGGGAGCGTTTCGTCTCGTCGGAGTCGGCGTGTCAGGGCTCTCGCCCTACCGCCAGCTCACGCTGGACGGGGCGTAGGATCCGCCGGTGCTCGAGGCGGCACTGTGGGGGCTCTTCACGGCGGGGTCGCTCCTCCTCGGGGCAGGCGTCGCCCTCGTGGTTCGGCCCGGTCATCGCGCGGTGGGGCTCACGATCGGCTTCGGAGCCGGGGCGCTCATCGCGGCGGTGGCCTACGAGCTCGTCCTCGAGGGCTTCGAGACGAGTAACCGAGGCGCTGCCGCCGGCTTCATCGCAGGTGCGCTCGCGTTCTATGTCGGGGACTTCGTCATCGACCGACAGGGCGGTCACGGCCGCAAGAAGATGACGGCCGAGTCCGGGCTCGCGGGGAGCGCGAGCGCGATCGTGCTCGGCACCGTCCTGGACGGTATCACGGAGTCGTTCGTCCTCGGAGCCTCGCTCCGGGCGGAAGGAGTCGTGCCCGTTGCCGTCGTCGTCGGCGTCTTCGTCTCGAACGTCCCGGAGTCGCTCTCCGCGACCACCGGGCTCCGCGAAGCGGAGTGGCGGCGCGGACGGTTGCTGGGGATGTGGAGCGCGGTCGTCGCCGTCTCGGTCGTCGCCGCAGCACTCGGCTGGTGGGCGCTCGACGCGATGCCGGCCGCGGAGGGCGCATTTGCGCTGGGATTCGCCGCCGGCGCGCTGCTCGTCATGCTCGCCGACACGCTGATGCCCGAGGCGTTCGAGCTGGGCGGGCGAGAGGCAGGCCTGCTCACGGCCCTCGGCTTCGCCGTGGGGTTCGCGCTGTCCTGAATCAGACTCGGAGCAGGGGGCGGGTCAGGCACGTCGGGCCGCCGTCGCCCTTCTTCGAGATCTCCTCGCCGCGATAGACGGCGACGTCGACACCGACCCGTTCCATCCGCCTCCGGGTCTCGGGATTGCCGTCGAGCGCGACGGCGCGCCGCGGGCCGAGCGACAGGACGTTCGCCCCTTGAGACTCGAACTCCTCGTCCGGCACCTCGACGACGGCGATCCCGCGCTCGGCGAGAAGAGCGAGGAGGCGGACGGGAGCCAGCCGTGGGTAGACGAGTGCGAGGTCGCGGTCGAGCGGGGAGATGAGCGACATGAGGTGCATGACCTCGGCCGCCCCGTTCCAGTGCGGAAGGTCGAAGGCGAGAACCTCGACGCCCGGGAACGCCGCCTCGAAGGCGGCAAGCGCCTCCCCGTTCGTGCGATAGCCGATTCCCACGAGGAGCGTCCGCTCGTCGAGCCAGAGCGTGTCACCGCCTTCGGCGAGGACCGGGTCCTCGAGGGCTCCGACGACCGGCACGCCGGCGGCCTCGAGCGCCCGCGCGACCGCTGCCGGCTCGCCGCGCCGCCCGGCCTTGCCGGGGCGGAGAAGCAGCGCTCCCTCGCTCCCGACGAGAACCGGGTCGTACGCGTAGATCGCATCGGGATTTCCGGGGTCGTGCCGCGAGACGACGACCTCCGCTCCGCCTTCCTCGAGCAGTCCACAGAAGACCTCGTGCTCTGCGGCAGCCGTGGCGTGGTCGGGTGCCGCCCGCCAGCCGTACTCGCGCCAGCGCGCCGCGTCCTCCGCCAGAGGAGGCCGCACGAGCACGCGCTCGAGCGCGCCCGTCATCGATGCGCTGCCGTACGACTGCACGCCGTATCAGTCGCCGAGCACGCGCGGCCGATGCGACGTGGAGTAGACGTCCTTCCGGACGATCTGCCCGCCTTCGAAGGGGAAGACGTCGACGCCGTCCCACTCGAGCCGGCGCCCGTCACGGTCCGTCGCGGTCGCCGTCCACTCGCTGACGACGATGCCGTCACGCGCGTAGAGGCGCCGTCCACGAAAGGCGAGGTCGGGCCAGTTCTCGAAGATGCGAGCGATATGCGGCCCCACGTCGTCGCCTTCGACGCGCTCCGCAGCGGTGTGGTTCTCGAACACCATCCCGGGAGCATGGAACGCGACGATCGCGTCGACGTCGTGGGCGTTCCAGGCGTCGTTGTAGCGCTCGATCACGCGCTCGAGCTCGGCTGCGGAGTCGTGCTCCGTCACGAGGGCGAGTATCGCAGCCCGGGTCGTGGAGCAGACATTGACGAACGTCGATGCCTTGTGCTAGCCTCATCCATCGATGAACGTCGATCTCTCCACGGTGACGAGTCCGGCCTTCTGCTGCCGCCCTCTCGACGACGAAGGGCTGACGTCGGAGGACGCCGGGGCCACGGCGGCGATCTTCAAGGCGCTCGGTGATCCCTCCCGGGTCCGGATCGTCAACCTCCTGGCCCAGAAGCCCGAGCCCGTGTGCGTGTGCGAGCTCACGCCCGCGGTCGGGCTCTCACAGCCGACCGTGAGCCACCACCTGAAGAAGCTCGTTCAGGCGGGCCTGCTCACGCGCGAGCAGCGCGGCGTCTGGGCGTACTACACCCTCGACCGCGAAGGCCTCGAGCGCGCGGCGAGCGTCTTCGACCTGAGAGGAGTGAGGGTATGACCACTGGAGTGCGCGAGCAGGTGCGGGAGCGGTACGCGGAGGCGGCGCGCGGCCTGGCCGCGGGAGAAGGCTGCGGGTGCGACTGCGACAGCAGCGGGTGTTGCGGCGACGAGGCGACCACGCTCTTCGGCCGGGGCCTCTACGACGCGGAGCTGCGCGGGAGTCTCCCCGAGGACGCCGTGACGGCGAGCCTCGGCTGCGGGAACCCGGTCGCGGTCGCCGACCTGCACGAAGGCCAGACCGTGCTCGATCTCGGCTCCGGTGGCGGCATCGACGTCCTCCTCTCGGCGCGCAGGGTCGGCTCGACCGGAACCGTGTACGGGCTCGACATGACGGACGAGATGCTCGCGCTCGCGCAGCGGAATGCGCGCGAAGCCGGAGCGACGAACGTCCACTTCCTCAAGGGCGTCATCGAGGCGATCCCCTTGCCAGCCGGCTCGGTCGACGTCGTCATCTCTAACTGCGTCGTGAACCTGTCGACCGACAAGCGTTCCGTCTACTCCGAGATCGAGCGCGTCCTGCGGCCGGGAGGTCGCGTCGGGATCACCGACATCGTCGCGGAGAACCAGCTCTCGCCCGAGGAGCGCGCCGCACGTGGCAGCCACGTGGGCTGCATCGCCGGTGCCCTCTCGGTGGACGAGTACCGCCAGGGGCTCGCGAGCGTCGGTCTCGTCGACGTCGAGGTCGAGTTCACCCACCGCGTCGCGGACGGCATGCACGGCGCGATCGTGCGCGCGGCCAAGCCTGCGTGAACGTCCTCTTCGTCTGCGTCAGGAACGCGGGACGGTCGCAGATCGCAGAGGCGCTCTTCGTACGGGCGGTGCGAGCCCGGCACGCGGCCCGCTCTGCGGGCAGCGCGCCGGCCGAGCACGTCCATCCGGAGGTCGTCGACGCGCTGGCCGAGGTCGGGCTCGACGTGTCGGACCGCGTGCCTCGGGCGCTCGACCCGGCCGACGTCGAGTGGGCGGACACCGTCGTGACGATGGGGTGCGGCGACGCGTGTCCCGTGCTCCCGGGCACACGCTACGTCGACTGGGACCTCCCCGACCCGTACGGCGTGCCACCGGCCGAGGTTCGCGCGATTCGCGACGAGATCGAGGCCCGGGTACGCGCGCTCGTCGACGAGCTCGACGCGCCGTCGTCGTCAGGCGAGTAGCTGCCGTTGTGCGGCGAGCGCGTCGACGATGCGGTCGACGTCCTCCTCGACGTTGTAGAGGTGGAGTGAGATCCGGAGGTTTCCGTCCCGCGAGGAGGTGACGATCCGCTCGGCGAGGAGCGCCGCGACGAGCGCCTCCACGTCCGTCGAGCGGACACAGACGAGAGGGCCGTACTCTCCTTCCCCGCGAGGCGTGGCGACGGTCGCGCCCAGTCCGTCGAGCGCGGCAAGAAGGCGGTCGGAGAGGCCCCGCACGTACGGCTCGACTGCGGCGACGCCTGCCTCCTCGACGATCCCCATGCCGGCGAGGCCGGCGTAGATGTTCGGGACGGGCGGCGTCCCGGCATCGAAGCGACGAGCGTCGCCCGCGGGCGAGTAGTCCGAAATGTCCATGCGGAAGACGTCCTCGTCCGCGAACCAGCCGGTCTGTGTGGGGAGCAGCCGTTCGTGCAGGTCGCGGCGCACGAACATGAAGGCAAGCCCGCTCGACGCGAGCAGGTACTTGACGGTTCCGGCGGTGAGGAAGTCGACCCCGAGCGCCGGGACGTCGAGCGGGATGGCGCCGGCGGCCTGGTAGCTGTCGGCGAGACACAGAGCGCCTCTCTCGTGCGAGAGACGGGCGACCTCCCCGACGTCGAGCCGGTACCCGGTGCGGTAGGAGATCGCGGTGCAGCAGACGAGCGCCGTCCGCTCGTCGATCGCGTCGGCGAAGCGCTCGAGAGGGATCCGGCCGTCCGCCTCGGGGCGCACGTGGACGACCTCGGCCCCCCGGAGCTCCTGCGCATGGGCGATCTGCCCCACCGTCGGGAACTCGAACTCCGAGATGACGATCCGGTTCCGGCCGCGCTCGAGCGGAAGCGCGCTGACGAGCGCGCTGACGCCCTGCGAGACGGAGGTCGTGACCGCGACCTCCTCCGGAGTCGCGCCGACGAGCCGCGCGAACGCCACGCGAGCAGACTCCGCGCGCTCGACCCAGTGCTCCCACTCGGCGCCGTGCTCGTCCCGCCCGGCGAGATACGCCTCGTAGGCGCGCCGCACGTCGACCGAGAGCGCCCCCTGCGAGCACGAGTTCGCGTACGTCGTGTGCTCGAAGATCGGGAAGCGCCCCCGAGCCTCCGACCCCGGGGTCAGGCCCGCTGGGGCCTGGCGCCTAGCGGCCAAGGTAGGCCTTTCGCAGCTCCTCGTGCTGGATCAGGTCGGCGGCCTTGCCTTCCAGCACGATCCTGCCCGTCGAGAGCACGTAGCCGCGGTCGGCGATCGAGAGCGACACGTTCGCGTTCTGCTCCACGACGAGAAGCGCGACCCCCGCCTCGTGCACCTGCTGGATGGTCTCGAAGCTTCGTTCGACGAGGATCGGCGCCAGCCCCATCGACGGCTCGTCCATGAGCAAGAGCTTCGGTCGTGCCATCAGGGCACGCCCCATCGCAACCATCTGCTGCTCGCCGCCCGAGAGCGTGCCGGCCAGTTGCTTCCGGCGCTCCGTGAGGTGGGGGAAGATCGAGTAGACGCGGTCGAGATCCTCCTTCAGATCGGCCCGTGGACGGAGGTACGCGCCGAGCTCGAGGTTCTCGAGCACGGTCATGGGGCCGAAGAGCCTGCGGTTCTCCGGGACGATCGCAAGCCCTCGCTCGATCCGGCGGGCAGTGGTGAAACGGGTCACGTTCTCGCCGCCGAGCAGGACCGAGCCGCTCCGCGGCGGGACGATCCCGAGGATCGTCTTCAGCGTCGTCGACTTTCCGGACGCGTTCCCGCCGAGCAGGCAGACGAGCTCTCCCTCCCCGACCTCGAGGTTGACATCCTGGAGGATGTGCATCTGCCCGTAGTACGTGTTGACGCCTTCGAGCCGGAGGAGCGGCTCGGGCCTGCCGTTGGTCGCGACGTTCACGCGCGCTCCGTCGCCGACGTCCCCAGGTAGGCCTCGGCCACCCGTTCGTCGGTCGCGACCTGCTCGAACGTCCCCTCGGCGATCTTGACCCCGTGGTCGAGGGCGACGACCCGGTCGGAGATGCCCTCGACGACGTGCATGTCGTGCTCGATGACCAGGATCGTGTAGCCACCTTCGTCGCGCAGCCGGCCGATCAGCTCCGTGATCTCGTGCGTCTCGACCGGGTTCATCCCGGCCGCCGGTTCGTCGAGGAGCAGGAGCCTCGGCCGTGCCGCCGTCGCGCGGGCGATCTCGAGGCGGCGGCGATTCGCGTAGGAGAGGCTGTACGCGGGCTGGTCGCGGCGGTATCCGGCGAGCCGCTCGCCGAAGAAGCCGAAGACCTCGTCGGCCAGCTCGCGCACCGCGCGCTCTTCCCGCCGTGCACGCGGCGTCCGCAGCACCGACTGCCAGACTCGCGCACCGGTTCGCCCGTAGGTCGCGGCGGTGACGTTCTCCTGCACCGACATGT
>JBOHBD010000397.1:0-8357 GCA_050698195.1 Gaiellaceae bacterium | reverse complement strand
CCTAGCCGGATCCCCGCACGCGGCTAGTCTCCCGCGGTGCGCGGCCTCCTCCGGACGTACTTCCCGCCCCTCCCCCGCTCCGTCACGACCCTCCAGGTCGGCGGGCTCGTCAATGCGTTCGGGAACGGGATCACGCTTCCATTCCTCTTCATCTACCTGCACAACGTGCGCGGGATCGGGCTCGGCGTCGTGGGCCTGGTCGTCGGATCGCACGCGCTCGTCAGCGTCGTGGCGGGGCCGCTCTGCGGCGCGCTCATCGACCGCTTCGGCGGGCGGCGGATGCTCGCGACGGCGCTCGGGATCCTGACGGCCGGCTACGCCGCGTACCCGCTCGTGCACGAGGCGTGGCAGGGATTCCTCGTCGCGGCGATCACCGGAGTCGGCGTCGGGGGCTTCTGGCCCTCGCAGTCGACGCTCATCGCGGGCCTCACCCCTCCCGAGCAGCGAACCGCCGCGTTCGCGATGCAGCGCGTCGTGATGAACCTCGGGATCGGCCTCGGCGCCCTCGCGGGAGGCCTCATCGCGACCACCGAGTCCCCCGGGTCGTTCACGGTCCTCTTCCTGCTGAACGCAGCGACGTTCTTGGTCTACGCCGTGGTGATGCTCGCGCTCGTGCCCTCACCGTCGTTCGGGGGCGGCGGCCGGGAGCGCGGACGCGCCGGCTCGTACCGCGACGTTCTCCGCCACCGGGCGTTCACGGCGGTGATCGGGCTCAACACCCTCTTCATCTTCGCCGGCTTCTCCGGCTTCGAGCTCCTGCCCGTGTACGCGAAGAACGAGGCGGCGGTCACGGAGACGCAGATCGGTGTCGTGTTCCTCGTCAACACGATCGTCATCGTGCTCCTCCAGCTCCCGATCGCCCGCCTCGCCCAGGGTCGGCGGAGGATGCCCGCCCTCGGTGTTCTCGGCCTCCTCTGGGCGGCTGCGTGGTTGCTCGTGCCGATCGCGGGGGCGAAGACCGCGGGAGCGGCCGCACTCCTCCTCACGTGCGCGATGGTGATCTTCGCGGTCGGGGAGTGCCTGCACGGCGCCGTGCACGCGCCACTCGTCGCCGATCTCGCCGAGCCGCGGCTCCTCGGTCGCTACATGGCGCTCTCCGCGCTCTCCTGGCAGGTCGGCTTCGGGCTCGGCCCGGCGGTCGGAGGCTTCGTCCTCGACTTCTCGCCGAGCGGGGTCTGGATCGGCGCGGCTGCTTTCTGCGCGCTCGGCGGAGGGCTCGCGCTCCTCGTCGAGACGGCGCTTCCAGCCCGCGCCCGGCGGACGCCCGTCCCCGCCGCTGCGTCCGCCTCCGCGTCCGCCTAGGCCGCTTGCGAGCGGTCGCGCGCCCGCCCTTCCTGCCGGCGGCCCTCTTCTGTCCCGTGGGACCGCCCTGTGAAGAGCTCCCGCCGGACCCCGACGTCTTGCCGCCGCGGCGCGAGGCCCCCGGCGAGTTCGCGATCCTCGCGGCGCGCTCGTTGGACATGCCCTTCTCCTCGAGCGCTTCGTGCGTCTCGTTCTTGACACTGGGTCGTTTGTCAGGACGCAAAACGCCGGAAGGCCCCAGGGGTAGAATCGCGAACATGGCTCTGACCCTGGACGACCCTCTCAGTACCGGTGCCGAGCCTCCCCCGCATCCGGCGGTTACGTACGGCCCGTGGCGCGGGCCAGGTCGTCGCGCGCCCGGCCCCGGTCGTCCACGAGCTCACCGCTAGCGGTCTCACCTGGGTCAACGTCGTCGCACCCGACGTCGCGACCTCGCAGTCGCTCGCCGAGCGGTTCGGCTGGCATCCCCTCGACGTCGAGGACGTCGTCTCCAAGCGTCAGCGCCCGAAGATCGACGACTACGAGGAGGAGGGCTACCTCTTCGCCGTCCTTCACTTCCCGGTCTTCGACCAGTCGGTCCAGCGACTCAACGCCGCGGAGCTCGACATCTTCATCGGTCACGACTACGTCGTTACGATCCCGAACCGGGAACTGCTCCCCGTCACGCGGCTCTTCGACCGCTGCGAGGGAGACGAGGAGCTCTGCGCGCAGCTCTTCGCGCGAGGCTCGGGCCGGCTGCTCTACGAGGTGCTCGACGACCTCTTCGACTACTGCTTCCCGATCCTCGACAAGATCGCGCACAAGCTCGACGTCATCGAGGACGAGATGTTCGAGGGCGCCTCGCAGGAGATCGTCCGGGACATCTCCAACGTCAAGCAGGAGATCATCTCCTACCGCAAGATCATCAAGCCCGAGCGCTCGACGCTCCGCGTCCTCGAGCGCCGCGTCGGCGCTTTCCTCCCGGAGGAGCTCGAGCTCTACTTCGACGACATCGTGGACGCGGCCGAGCGGATCTGGGACCTGCTCGACAACTACAAGGAGGTCGTCGAGGGCCTGGAGTCGACGAACGAGTCGGTCATCTCGCATCGGCAGAACGACGTCCTCCGCCTCCTGACGGTGATCAGCGTGACCATCCTCCCGCTCACGCTCCTGACGGGGCTCTTCGGGATGAACGTCCTCTTCCCGGGGGAGGGGAGTGAGGCGGCGTTCTGGGTGATCCTCGCCGCCCTCGTCGTCGTCGCGACCGCGGCACTCGGCTTCTTCCGCTGGAAGCGCTGGCTCTAGCCGTGGGCTCGGCAGCGGGCCGGGTCCCCGCCGCATCGGGTCCCGGCCCTTCGTGCCAGCCGCCCTAGAGGAGAATCCGCAGTGCCGTGTCGGGCGGACAACCGCGCCGGCTGAGCGCGGAAGCGGTGTGGAGATCGACCTCGACGTGCGAGGCGAGCACCAACGCCGAGCCCACGTCGTACCCGGCACGCACGAGCTCTTCGAAGCGCCACCGGAGGATCGCTTCCACTTCCGTCTCGTCGATTAGCTCGAACTGGGCCGCAGTCATGCCGCCCCTCCCTCTTCTGTCGGCTTTCGGTTCACAGTTGACCGTGATCGGCTTCCGGCGGCGCCCACTTGAGGTCCTGAAACGCCGACCCGAAGGTCCGGTTACGGCGGAGAGACGTCCCTCGGACGAGGGAGGCTTAACGAAGCGCGAGCTCGGGACCCGGGGAGCCGGCCGTGGGCGAGCACCCCGAGGGGTCGTCGACCCTAGGGCGAGCTTCGGCCCGTAGCTCATCGTCGCGCGGCGAGTCTGCGGCCCTCGACCCGCCGGAACGCAAGCCCGGCGCCCTGGTGCTAGAACCCCGCCATGACGAAGCCGCTCTGGGCACCGTGGCGGCTCGAGTACATCAAGCAGGCCGACGAGCTCGTAGGCTGCGTCTTCTGCGTCGAGGCCGCCGGCGAGCTTCCGCAGGACGAGTCGCTCCTCGTCCACCGCGGCGACGCCGCGCTCGCCCTCCTGAACAAGTACCCGTACACGTCGGGGCACCTGATGGCTGCGCCGATGCGGCACATCGCGTCGCTCGACGAGCTCACCGACGAGGAGGCGCTCGAGCTGCACCGCCTCGCCGTCGCGGGAGTCGACACGCTCGGCCGGACGTACGGCCCGGACGGCTTCAACATCGGCTGGAACCTCGGTCGCGTGGCGGGAGCAGGGATCGCCGACCACGTCCACCTCCACGTCGTCCCGCGCTGGTCGGGAGACACGAACTTCATGCCGGTGCTCGCGGACGTCAAGGTCCTGCCGGAGCATCTGCTCGAGACGCGAGATCGCCTGCGCGGCGCGTGGGCTGCTAGCGGCTGAGCGGGGCGAGCGCGCGCCATGCGTACGGGCGCGTGGTCTCCCAGTCGTACAGGCTGAAGCCGATCGTCGAGCCGTCGTCGGCCACCGCGGCCGCGAAGCCGGCGAGCTCCTCCGGCCCGAGACGGTCGGCCACCCCGCCCGCGACGTGGATGGCGACGTCCGGGTTCCCGGTCTGCGTGCGCAGGAGCCGTAGCGCCCGGGTCACGTAGCCGTACGTCGCGTCGAAGCCCCTGAAGGCGCCGCCCGTGTAGACCATCGGCGCGAACGCATCCGCGACCTCCGCGAGCTCCACCCACGGGAAGCGCGGCCACGTCGACGGCCGCCGCTCGAGACCGCGCGGGTTGAAGGGGACGATCGCGAGCGGCGTCTCGCCTGCGTCCTGCCGGACGCGCTGCGCGAGGGCGACCGCCCGGCGGGAGCGGAGCCCGACGTTCCGGAGCTTCGTGGCCTCGATGTTCAGGGCGATCGCGTCGAATGCCTGACCGCTCGCCGTGCGGAAGCTGAGCATCGCCCGCGCGCGACGGAGGTCGAGCGCGGGCTTCACGTGGCCGGGTAGGTACCACGCGACGACGCGGATCCCGAGCGCATGGAGCGCCTCGACGAACCGCCCGAGCTGGGCCGCCTTGACGACGTCGACGGCGGCCCGGTAGTTCGCGGTCTCGACCCACACGGTCTTGACGCCGCGCGCGGCGATACGCGAGGCCGTGACCTCTGGAGCTGCGTAGACCCTGCCGTCGTAGATGTCCACCCAGGTGCCGAGCCCGCCGAAGACCGACGGATCCGCCTCCTTCGCGGCGGGCGCCGACGCCGCACCGGCGCACGCGACGACGAGCGAGATCCCGAGGGCGGTCAGGAGCGCGCGCACGCGGGGACTGTAGGGACGACGTGTGAAGGCTCTGTCAAGGCCGAGCTAGAATCGACGGTCTTGCGGACGTAGCTCAGTCGGTAGAGCACTGGCTTCCCAAGCCAGGTGTCGCGGGTTCGAGCCCCGTCGTCCGCTTCGAGAAAGACCTGCAAATTTCAAATCGTTCGTTGGCTGGGAGGACGACGCCGGTAAGCAGCAGCTAAGGGACTGCGAAGGAATTGACGCCGAGATCCAGGCGCGCACCGCCTGGCGCTCACGCCAACTTTGACGTTGAACGCCCGAGTTGGGTTGACCACTGTCGTACGCGAGCACAGCCGCGGGACATCAGGCGCCTCGACCTGAGCCACCCGGCCAAGGCGCCGCCTGAGTCGATGCTCGAGTGGTGCGCCTGACGCCATCCAAGACGCCCAAGCGGTCGAAGTCCGGACCACCCTGGGAGACGCGAGAGGGTGCTCAGGCCTCGGGGTGCGCAGCGTGCTCGCGCAGCAAGTACGCGGCGGCCTCGGTCCGGTTGCGGAGCCCGAGCTTCGAGAGCACGCGGCCGACGTGGTGCTCGGCTGTCTTCGGGGTGATGAAGAGGCGCTCGGCTATCTCCGCGTTCGAGAGGCCCGCTCCGAGCAGATCGAGCACCTCGCGCTCGCGCTTGGTCAGCGCGGTCGCGCCCCGCTCGGCCGTTCGGCCCGCCACGCCTAGGGAGCGCAGCAGCTTCGCGGCGGCGTCTGCGTCCCGCGCTGCGCCGAGCCGCTCGAACACCGACAACGCGGCCCGCGCCTCGGGCACGGCCAGTTCGGATCCACGCACCGCGTGGCAGCGGGCGAGCTCGAGGCGCGCCCGCGCCTCGTCAAGTGGCATCTCGAGACGCGCGAAGAGGTCGAGCGCAGCCTGGAGGTGGGCAGCCGCGGCGCCGTCCCCACTCGCCCCGCTGACCCGCGCCGCGGCCAGCTCGGCCGCCGCGATCAGGTGCTCGCGACTGAGGTTGCGCCCCAACTCGCGTAGGTGATCTGCGGCGTCGCGCGCGCCGTCGAGATCGCCCTCGGCGATCCGGACATCCGCGAGTAGCGAGAGCAGCGGCGCAGTCGCCGGGCCTGCGTCGGTGACGGCAGCGAGCCGGGCCTCGACGCGCTCGGCAGCAAGGGCAGTCTGGCCACGCGCGAGGTCGAGCGCCACCACCGGCACCAGCGCGAGCGGGTGGTCCTCGAAGCCCTCGAGGAGGCGCTCTGCCTCCTCGAACCGTCCCTGGTCAAAACGGAGCTCGGCCAGACGCGCGAGCGCGAACACACGGCTCGGGCTGCCGAGGCGCTCGTAGGTCGCAAGCGCTTCGCGCAGCTCCTCCTCCGCGAGCTTCCAGTCTCCGGTGGTGGTCAGCACGCCCGCGTAGATGGTTCGGCACCAGGCGGCGAGCGGCGTGTAGTTGCGCCGACGCGTGAACTCGACCACGACGCGGCACCAGTCGGCGGCGCGCCTGAAGTCAGCCAGCTGCTCGCACGCCACCAGCGTCGAGCAGCAGACGTCGCCGATCGCCAGTGGGTCGCTCGCCTCGCCCCCGGTCGCAGCCGCCATCGCCTCGTCGAGGATCGTCATCCCCTCCTCGATCTCGCCCGCGAGCGTGCGGGCTAGTCCGAGTTGCCCCAGTGCGCTCACCTCGAGATCGCTGTCGTCGAGCCGGCGCGCGATCTCCACCGCTTCCCGAGCATGCCGCCTCTGCTCCTCGGGCGAGGCCGCCCGCTTCGCGCGCTCCACCTCGAGCCAGCCGCGCTCCGAACACTCTTCGAGGCCCTCCAGCAGCCGCGCCCCCCGCGCGAGCCAGCCGTTGGCCGCCGCCTCGTTGCCCTCGATGCGCGACTCGGCGGCGATGTAGACAGCGATCCCAGCCGCCCGGCAGCGATCGCCACGTCGCCGAAACTCGGCGTAGGCTCGACGCCGGTACTCGATCGCCTCCTTGGCATGTCCCGTGAGCCACCAAGAGATCATTCCGAGGCCGTCGAGGGCCTCCGGCTCGTCCGGGTCCGCCTCGAGCAGCCCCATGTAGAGGTCTCGGGCACGCTCCCAGTCGGCACGCTTGCGAGCCTCCTCGGCGGCCTTGAGGAGCTCTGTGTTAACCGCCACTAGGCCTGATGTTCGCATTGTTGCGGAACACGTTGTCGGGGTCGTAGCGGTCCTTCAGCGCCACGAGCCGCGCGTACTTGTCCTCCCCAAAGGTGGACCGGATGCGGTCCTCCCCGCGATCGACTGTGAAGTTGAGCGGCAGGCCGCTGACGGCATAGGGCTCCATCGCCCGCGAGACCGCACGGGTCCACTCGATGTGGCGGTCGTCCTCCGCCGGGTCCTCCCAGATGCAGAACGCGTAGTAGAAGTACGGGGCGCCGCGGCCGGAGATCGCCATCGCGTCATCGGGAACGCGCGCGATCGCCCGTCCCTTCGGCTCGAGCACCAGGCTGGTGAACGGCGAGCTCATCTGGCTTCCCCAGGCGACCCAGGTGTCGATCGCGTCGTCGCTCAGCTCGCTCAGCGCCTCCGACTTCCAGTAGGCGCGCCGGCCGGGCGGGTCGAATTGGTCGACGATCTGCTGGACCGCGGTGTACGGCATCGGCTCTACCATGTCGGCGGCGGGCGCGATTTCCTCGCGCAGCGGCCGCACGGCTTCCAGTCCCTCGTGCACGGGGCCGGCGTAGCCCACGATGATCCCCGCCACGGGCCGGCCGCGCAGCTCTTCGGGCACGAACTCCTCCGGCGGGCCCGTGGCCAAAACGAACTCGGTCCCGAGCTCGTCCGGCGCCGCCTCCATCAGCCTGCGATAAAGGTGCAGCAGCTCCGCGGACCGGCGTCCGTCGTAGAGCAGGAGCCCGCCCAGCACCACGGGCCCGACCGGGTGCAGCCGGAACTCGAGCTCGGTGACCACGCCGAAGTTCGCGCCCGCCCCGCGCAGCCCCCAGAAGAGGTCCGCGTTCTCGTCTTCGCTGACCCGCAGCACGCTGCCGTCGCTTGTCACCACCTGCGCCGATATCAGGTTGTCGCAACCGAGGCCAAGCTTGCGTTCGAGCCGGCCGCTGCCGCTCCCCAGCGTCTGGCCGGCGATGCCCGTGGTCGAGGCGCGCCCGCCGGTGACCGCGAGGCCAAACGCCTGCGTCTCGCGATCGAGCTCGCCCCAGGTGAGGCCCGATTGGGCTCGCACCGTCCGCGCCTTCGGATCGATGGAAATGCCCTTCAGGGGCGAGAGGTCGACGACCAGGCCGCCGTCGCACGTGGCATAGCCGGCGACGTGGTGTCCGCCCCCGCGCACAGCAAGCGAGAGCCCCCGGGCACGCGCGTAGTCGATGGCGGCGCGCACGTCCTCCCGTCCAGCGCAATGGGCGATCAGCGCTGGCCGGCGGTCGTGCATCGCGTTATGGATCCTGCGCGCATCCTCATAGCCGGCGTCGCTTGGCTCGAGCACTTCGCCCTGCATGCGAGAGCGCAAGTCGGCGTGGGTCTCGAGGATCGTAGTGGGTTCCATGTCTCCTCCTCTCGCTCGGACGTGCGACCCAAGAGTCGGCCGAAGCGGGCGGACGGGCGTCGGGGGAATCCCCCATTTGCACCCCCGTCTTGCGCCGGGTCTGCGGTGCGGGCAACTTGTCCCCGAGGTAGTACCGTCGGCTGACTCGACCTAGCTGGACTCGAACCGCGACCGGATCGATCGCGCCACCGATCTCGACAATCCGACGCGACTTGTCGTTTTGGGTCTTCGGCTGCGAGGAAGTCGGGCCGTTTCCTTTGAACGATGCGATTGCACGGACCTGGACCCACTGGCCGCGACACCTGACAGTAGCGTCCCCGCTCGTGGTGTACGAGCGACCTGAGGTG
>JBOHBD010000396.1:0-3420 GCA_050698195.1 Gaiellaceae bacterium | reverse complement strand
AATGACCGGCCCGCACGACTCGGTGATCGGGGTCGAGGCGGAGCTCGCGATCCGCCGCATGCGCACCGGCATGCCCGTGCGTTTCGCGACGGCTCAGGGCGACGTTCGGATCGAAGGTGCCGTGATCGACTGCGACTCGGACACCGGGAGGGCGTCCTCCATCGAGCCCGTGCGCGTAGTGATCTCCTGATCCCGGTCCTTCTCCGGTAGGAGGAGCCAGAGCGCCACGAAGGGGAAGATCCACGGCAGGTAGAGGTAGAACCAGTGGGTCAGCGAGAGCTGGAAGGCGATCAGCACGGCGGCCGTGAGTGCCGCCAGCTCGAGCGGCCCCTTCGCCCGTGGCACGACTGCGACGAGCAGCGCGATCACGACCGCGAGCGCGGCGAGGGCCGGCGACACGAACCCGAGATCGGGGATCCCCTCCGCGTGGTACTGACCCCAGCCCCAAAGCGAGAACGGCGAGTCGCGTCCGACCTGGAAGGCGATGGTGCGATTCCAGAACGTCTGCACCGCCTCCCACAGGCCCGGCTCGAGCAGGAGCACGGCGAACGCGACCGCCGTCGCGGCGACGCACGCGAGCGAGAAGCGGACGAGCCGCCGCGGGGAGAGCGTCGGGTAGCTCGCCCACAGCGGGGCCAGCAGGAGCGCGCCGAACTTCGCCCACCCCGCCAACGCGACGGCGGTCCCGCGCGCCCATGCGGAGGACGCGAGCCAGAAGCCGAAGACGAGGAGCGCCGGCATGATCGTGTCGTTCGTGTTCGCGTTCAGAGCGTAGGCCGTGAACGGGTAGGCGGTCCACGCGAAGGCGAGGATGGCCGCGAGCCGGACCCCGCCGAACCGGAGGCCGACGAGGACGAGGCCGGCGATCGCCAGGAGGTCGAAGAGGATCGACGTGGCGTGCGCGGCAGGGAGCGAGTCCCACTTCCCGCTCCAGCCGAAGACGAGCGTCGCGGGGACGTATGCGGCGTAGGTGATGGGCCCGTACGTGTCGCCGCGCTCGATCGCCGACTCGCAGCGCCCGTTCGTCTGGATGCGGTCGCGGATCTGTCCGTCCGTGTCGGCGCGCCCGCACGGCTCCAGGTCGCCGCGCTGGGGCATGTTCCCGTACGGGGCCTGGCCGTCGATCATCCGGCTCGCCCCCACGACGCCCGCGAGCCCCACGTCGATGACGCCGCGCGGCGACTCGACGTTCAACCCGACGCGGAAGCCGAGGAGGAAGACGGCCATCGCGGCGAAGGCCCAGGTCGGCCAGACGGGCCGGAGGGAGCCCTCGCGTCCTCGCAGACCGACCCACAGGCTGCGTGCGAGCAGGTACACGAGCACCGGGTAGACGAGCGGTACGCTCGCGAAGATCTCGCCGCGGTTGAAGAACACGAGCGACACCGAGAAGCCGAGCAGCACGAGCAGGTCGAGGGTGCGGAGCGCGAGAGGCCTGCGGAGATCGGCGAGCCCGAGCAGGAACACGAGGCAGAAGGCGAGCCAGACGTACGGTTCGAGCAACGTCTTCCCGCCGAACGAGCCCTCTCGACCGCGTGCCATCTTCCAGGCGACCTGTGGGCCCGTCCACGCCTCGGACACCTGCTCCGACGTGTCTTCGACGACGACCTGCGCGATCTGGCCCGCCTTGCCCGACCACGCCTTCACCAGCCAGGTCCGTGTCTCTCCGCGGAACGTCGCGGACGTCGTCGGATCGGGCGGGTACCGCTCGAGCCAGGACGAGACCTTCGGGTGCTGGAGGGCGATCCGGGTCGCCTCGTCCTCGCTGAGCCGCGCGAGATCAGGAACCGCCTGGCCGGTCTGCGCGGTCGCGTCGGGTGCCGCACAGGCGAGGATGGACGCGAGGAGGGCGGCCGCGAGGGCCGCGACCCTACCTAGGCCCGAACGACCAGAGCTTGTTGCCGACGAAGTTGACCGGCGTGACGAGCACGATCGCGATCGCCTGAGCGAGAACCTCGTCGAGCCCGGCCGTAACGAGGAGCGTGAGGACGAGCAGGTTCGCACCGAGGGCGAGAGTAGAGACGACGAGGAACCTCATGCCCTGATAGGCGACGTGACCCCGCTGCGCGCGGAACGTCCAGAGGCGGTTCCACGTGTAGTTGTTCGTTACCGCGACGAGGAAGGAGCAGACCGCCGCCGGGATGTAGTGCGCATCGAACCCGCGCAGCAGAAGCGTGTAGACGGCGAGGTTGACGACGTAGCCGCTGCCGCCGACGACGCAGAACATGACGAGCTGCTCCCAGTTTCGGCGGCGGCGAACCGCCGCGCCCATGCGGGCGCGCGAAAGCCCTGCCCGAAGCTCCGCAGCAGACGGGTCCACAGACGTCGCAGGGTAGCCCGAAGGAGGGCGCCTGCGACCCCCAAACGGGTCAGCCACCCGCGAAGCCCTCCGCACCCACGAGTGGCACGAACCGGCACGGGACGGATGTCCGCTCGACCGGGCCCTCGGCCGTCCGCACGACCTGGACGAGCTCCTGCCCCCAGCGACCGCCGCGGGGAACGACAAGACGGCCACCCTCGACGAGCTGTTCGTAGAGAGCCGGCGGGACGGTCGGTGTCGCCGCGGCGACCGCGATGCCGGCGAACGGTGCGCGGTCCGGAACACCGAGCGAGCCGTCTCCCACGCGCACCTCGACCCGCTCGTACCCCGCCGAGCCGAGGCTGGCTCGCGCCCGCTCCGCGAGCTCGGGCACGCGCTCGATCGTCACGACCTCCGCGGCGAGCCCGCCCAGCACCGCCGCCTGGTAGCCGGAGCCCGTGCCGACATCGAGCACGCGCTCGTCTCCGGAGAGCTCGAGCAGCTGGCAGATCGTGGCGACGATGAACGGCTGCGAGATCGTCTGCTCGAAGCCGATCGGAAGCGCACCGTCCTCGTAGGCGAGATGGCTCAGGTTCTCCGGGACGAACAGCTCGCGCGGCACGCGGGACATCGCCGTGAGGACCCGCTCGTCGGAGATCCCACGGCGACGAAGCTGGCGCTCGACCATGCGCGCGCGCGCGGCGGCCGCGTCGACCGGCGCGAGGGGGGCCGCCCGCCCCGAGCCGGTCATTTCGCGAGCGTCCGGAGGCCGGCGAAGCGGGCGGCCTGTCGGCCGCGCAAGCGTGCGGCGAGCAGCGGGAGCAGGACCGTCGCCAGGTATCCGACGAGCGGGATCAGAGCGAGGAGGCACAGGAGCACGCCGGCGCCGCCGAGGTAGGTCACGACCCCGAGCCGCGTCGCGCCACGCCGCATCGCTCCGTGGACGACGGCTGCGGCGCTGAGCGCGCCGACGAAGCCGGCGATCCCGCCGGCGACGGTCTCCGCGACGTCGCCGACCGCGTACCCGACGGCCGCCCCGGCGGCGGCTCCCACGACGGCCGCGACCGCCGTTCGGGCGGCATTCACCCCGAGCAGCCCGCACAGGATGACGCCGAGACCGAGTC
>JBOHBD010000395.1:0-4242 GCA_050698195.1 Gaiellaceae bacterium | reverse complement strand
TTACCCCACCGTTTCACCCTTACCGGCCTGACCGTGCACCAATCGGCCGGCGGTCTCCTTTCTGTTCCACTTTCCGTCGGCTTTCGCCGCCTGGGTCGCCCCAGCGTCCTTGCCCTGCGGTGTCCGGACTTTCCTCGAGCCGCCGCGCCTGTGGGGCGAAGCGGCCCGCGGTCACCCGGCCTGCACGACGGATGGTAGCTCGAACTCGGGGATCTCCCGGCCTTCGGCGAGAATCGACCGGCACTCCGGGCAGGCGTGCGCGCCACGCACGCGCAGCACGAACTCCCCGCACACGAGGCATTCGAGGCTCACTCCCCGCGCGATCGCGGCAAGCTCTTGGTCGAGCGTCTGGGTGAGCGGCGCGATCGTCATTCGAGGCTCCTGAAAACGCCGGTCACCTTTCCCAGGATCTGCACGTGATCGGGATAGAGCGGCTCGAGCGCGCTGTTCTCGGGTTGGAGGCGGATGCGGCCGTCGCGCTCGCGGCGGAAGGTCTTGACCGTCGCCTCGTCGGCGGCCTCGTCCTGGCCGACGAGGGCGACGACGACGTCTCCTTCCCGCGCGTCGTCCTGCCGATGGACGACGACGATGTCGCCGTCGAGGATGCCGGCCTCGATCATCGACTCGCCCTTGACGCGGAGCAGGAAGTCCGCGTTCCGGCCGAGCGGCTCGGGGACGGCGATCCGGTCTTCGATGTCCTCGTCGGCGAGCAACGGGCCGCCCGCCGCGATCCGTCCGACGAGGGGAAGCATCGGCGTCTCCTCGCGCGCAGCCGGAGCGGCCGAGCGGGGCCTGCCGACGAGCTCGAGCGCTCGCGGCTTGGTCGGGTCCCGGCGCAGGAGGCCGGCGCGCTCGAGGTTCGCCAGGTGGGCGTGAACCGTGGACGGGGACGCGAGCCCGACGGCGTCCCCGATCTCGCGCACGGTCGGGGGATAGCCGTGGCCGTCGACGTACTCGGCGAGGAACTGCCAGATCTCCTGCTGACGTGCCGTGAGCATCGGGGTCTCGAGCATCGGGATCTCCAATCTCGGTCTCGTGTGACGAACGTATGTTCGTCCAGAGAGGGTAGATCCCTTCCCGGACGGCGTCAAGCGGGCGCGCGTGCGACGAAGACCGCGTGCTCGCCGGCGTGCGGGTCCTGGACACCCGGGTCCACGAGCTCGAGCCCGGCCTCCTCGATCAACCGGTGCCACGTGGACTCCGGAAAGAGGCCGTCCGTATGGCGGTCGTGCTCGACGCGTAGCGCCTTCCCGGGCTCCCTCAGCACGACGACGAAGTCGACGTCGTAGGTGGAGTCGTCGGGGTCGGGATCGGTGACCCACTCGAGGTACCGGAGGCTCCTCCCGTCCTCGCCGTCGTGGCCGCCGTGGCTGGTGGCCGGAACGAACCTCTCCCGCGTCGTATCAGGGATGACGACGGCGGCCCCGCCGGGCCGAAGGTGCGCGGCTGCGGTGGCGATCGCCGCTCGCAGGTCGTCCTCGGTCGTCATGTACATGACGGCGTCGTGCACGAGGACCGCGTCGAACGTCGAGCCGAGCCGCAGCGTCCGCATGTCGCCCTGGACGTGCTCGCACTCCGGGTTGAGCGACCGGCTGAGCTCGAGCATGTCCTCGGAGAGGTCGGTCAGCGTGCACCGGAAGCGGCGCTTGAGATGCGAGGCGTTGTTCCCTCCGCCCGAGCCGAGCTCGAGAAGCGTCTCGGCCGGCCCGTCGGCGGTCGCGTCGATGACGCGCGCGACGAAACCCGCCTCCTCCTCGTAGTCCGACGGATGCGTCAGGAGGTGGAACCAGGGCGCGAGGTCCGCGTAGATGCGCATCGACTATGCCGAGCATGAACGAAGGCGACCCCTGGGCCGCCTTCTCATGCGCTGGAGAGGACTTGAACCTCCACGGCCTAAAGTGGCCACTAGGCCCTCAACCTAGCGCGTCTACCAATTCCGCCACCAGCGCGTGAGAAGGCATTCTAGCCGGCGTCCCTTCGCGGTCGAGTGAGCGGGACACGCTGCGGCCGCGAAAGCGGACGCCTTTAGATCCTTCGCGCGACCGGGATCCGCGTGAGCCGGATTCTCGTCTTGCGTGGTCCGACTAGAGGAGGTGGAAGAGCACGATCGTGTTGAGGGCGAAGACCGCCGCCACGATCACCGTGAGCCGGGTGAGGTTCCGCTCGACGATGTGCGTTCCGCCCTGGGAGTGCGGCGTGAAGCCGAGCCCGCCCATCCCTGCCTCGCGCCCCGAGTGCATGAGCACGAGCGTGATCAGGAAGGCGCTCACGAGCACCTGGAAGACCGCCGAGAGCTGGAGCCACGGCATCGCCCGCAGGGTAGCAGCGAGGTTAGTGTGGTCCCGTGACGGACGACGCACGCGAGCGCATCCAGAAGCTCCTCGTCACCGGCGACAACCGCCTGAAGCAGGGCGTCGCCCCGGAGAAGGTCCGCGAGACGTACGAGGAGGCGCTCTCCGTGGCGAGGGAGGCCGGTCTCGAGGACTCCGTGCGCCCGCTCGTCGAGCTCAGGCTCGCCGACCTCGAGCGGCTCGCTCGAGGATCGACTCCACCCGCGCCGCCTGCAGCGTGACGTCGTGGTCACCGGCGGCGTCGCGTCCGGCGAGGTTCGGACGGGGGCGTGCGGCCGCCTGCGAGAGCGCAGCGACGAGGCCGTCCTCGTCCGCGGGATCGACGAGGACGCCTGACTCCGGAGTGACGAACTCCGGTGGACCGCCGACTCGTGTCGCGACGACCGATCGAGCCGACGCCATGGCCTCGAGGGTCGCCAGGCCGAACGGCTCGACGAGACTCGGCTGACAGAGGACGTCGCACGCGGCGATCCACGTCGGAACGGCCGCGTGGGCGACGCGGCCGGCGAGCCGGATTCCCTCTCGACCTTCGAGCGCGGAGCGCAACGGGCCGTCGCCGACGAACGTCAGCGTCCCCTCGCCCCGGCGCTCGAAGGCGCGCGCGAGGCGGAGGACGTTCTTTCGCTCCGAGAGCGCGCCCAGACAGAGGAATGCCGTCCCGTCGGCAGTCCAACCGAGCTCGGCTCGCGCCTCCGCGGCGTCGCGTGGTGCGAACCGGTCGAGATCGACCCCGCAGTCGACGACCTCGGTCTTCCCGTGCGCAGCCGGCACGGAAGCCTCGAGCTTGTCACGCAGCCACGCCGACACGGCCACGATCGACGCTGCGCGGCCGACGACGTACCTCGTCGCCGCGCGAACGCCGGGGATCGCCCCGACGTTCGCGACGTCCTGGCCGTGGGCAGTGACGACGAGTGGCGCGCGTGAGGCGAGGGCGGCGGCAAGGCCGGCAGGTACGAGGAAGTGCGCGTAGACGACGTCGGGGTCGAGGCGCCTCGCCGCGCGGAAGGCGTCTCGCACGAGGCCGAGATGACGTGCCTGCCCGCCCGTCCGCTTGTCCACGACCGCGCGCTCGAGCTCGTGCCCGCGCGCGACGAGCTCCCGCTCGAGGCCGGCGACGAAGACCCCGAGATCCGGGTCGTCCGGTCCGGGGTACATCTGTGAGACGAGGAGGATCCGCATGTCGTCGCGCAATCGTGACGGCTTCGACGCTCTCTCGTGACGTTTTCCGTGGGCGCGGGAGCGGATTCCTCAGCCGCGCGTCACCTGCAGGATCCCGAGGCACATCTCGTCCGTCGTGCCCTCGCCCCAGAGGACGTAGCGCGGCGTCCTCGGGATGCCCGGCTCGCCGCCGCCGGTCCGCTTGCTCACGTCGTGGCGGCAGGTGACTCGCACGACGTCGCCCGCCCGGACCTGCACCGGCGTCCGCAGCGTGTAGGCGTTCTGCCAGTGGAAGTCCCAGCGCGGGAGGTCGAGCAGAACGCGCGCGCGCGACGTCCCCGGGTTGAGCTCGAGCCGGATCGAGGCACCGAGAAGGTGCATGTGGCCGGCCGCGACGTAGATGGTCGCCGGCTGCGAGAAGCGGCGGTCGCAGGAGGACGTCGCGCTCGCCCTCGGGCTCGCCGCGTTCCCGCGGCAGAGGAGGAGGAGGCCTGTGGGGACGAACGCGGACTCGGAGCCGTACTTGCGCGAGAGCTCGAAGAGCGCCTCGGTTCGCGAGCAGAGCGGCCCCTGTTCGCCACGCGCGCAGGCGAGCTCGACGGGAGCCGGGAGGAGCACCGTCCGCATTGGGGTGAGGTTCGCCGCCGCCGGGGCG
Source organism: Gaiellaceae bacterium (assembly GCA_050698195.1). Lineage (GTDB taxonomy): Bacteria > Actinomycetota > Thermoleophilia > Gaiellales > Gaiellaceae > GMQP-bins7. The sequence continues at coordinate 78 of JBOHBD010000395.1, read as the reverse complement.
ACGGTCAGGAGCGCTCGTGAACGGTCGCGCGCGCGGCCGTTCAGGAGGTTGTAGTGGACCTGCATCACGACCTGGCTG
>JBOHBD010000394.1:0-2049 GCA_050698195.1 Gaiellaceae bacterium | reverse complement strand
TTCGGAAGCACGAGCGTGTACGGGCCGGGAAGGAGCGCTCGCGCAACCACGCCGGCTCGCCCGCGCAGCTCCGGCACGCACTCGAAGAGGAAGTCGACGCTCGCCGCGAGGAGTGCGACGGGCTGATCGAGCGGGCGACCCTTGAGCTCGTAGAGGGCGCGGACCGGCTCGGCGCGATACGGCGTGCAGGCGAGGCCGTACACGGTGTCGGTCGGGAGGACGACCAGCTCGCAGGCCCGGATCGCAGCAATCGTCTCGTCCACCGCGGTCATGCCGGGATGATGCCCTCGACCACGCGTTCCCGGCCGCTCAGGTCCTCGGTGACGACGACGTCTGCGTAGCCGAGATCGCGCAAGAGGTCGGCCACCCGGTCGGAGTCTGCCTCGGCCGTCTCCACGACGAGCACACCGCCGGCCCGGAGCTCGCGGAGCGCTCCTCGCGCCACCGCTTCCGTCGCGCCCTCTCCGACGAGTGCGGCGCGGGGCTCCCAGTCGCGCACCTCGGGCGCCAGCAGCTCGATCTCGTCCGGCGCGACGTACGGCGGGTTCGAGACGACGAGATCCCACGGACCCGCGGGGAGCCCCTCGAAGAGATCCCACCGGAGGAGCTCGACGGCGAGACCGGTGCGGTTGACGTTACGGCGCGCGACCCCGAGGGCATCCTCGGACGCGTCGACTCCCGTGACGCGCGCACCGGGAAGCTCGTCGGCGATCGCGAGCGCGATCGCGCCGCTCCCCGTCCCCACGTCGAGCACCCGCGGCTCCACCATCCCGCCGAGGCGGGCGAGGCAGCGCTCGACGACGATCTCGGTCTCAGGACGCGGGACGAGGACGCGCGAATCGACCTTCAGCACGAGCCGCCGGAACCCCCACTCCCCGAGCACGTAGGCCAGCGGCTCGCGGCGCTCGCGGCGAACGACGAGACGCTCGAGCGCGGCACGCTCGGGATCTCGCACCTCCCTCCGCCGGTCCACCCGAAGTCCTGTGCGCGTCGTCTCGAGGACGTGCGCGAGCAGGATCTCCGCGTCGGCCTGCGGCGTCTCACAACCCGAGGCGTGGAGCCGCTCGACGATGCGCGCGAGTGTTGCCGCGACCGTGTCCGTCACGCCGAGGATGCTTCGAGCGACCGCCGTCGCTCCTCGGCCTGCAGCGCATCCGTGAACTCGGCGAGGTCGCCCTGGAGCACCTGGTCGAGACGGTGCGCGGTGAGCTTGATCCGGTGGTCCGTGATCCGGCTCTCCGGGAAGTTGTACGTCCGGATCTTCTCGGCCCGCTCTCCCGACCCGATCTGCGAGCGGCGAGTCGCCGCGAGCTCCGCCTGCTGGCGGGCGCGCTCGGCCTCGTACAGGCGCGCCCGCAGCACACGCATGGCCTTCTGCCTGTTCTGGAGCTGCGACTTCTCGTCCTGCATAGCGACGACGATTCCGGTGGGGACGTGCGTGATCCGGACCGCGGAGTCCGTCGTATTCACGCTCTGGCCGCCGGGCCCGGTCGAGCGCATGACGTCGATCTTCAGGTCCTTCTCCTCCACGTCGATCTCGACCTCCTCGACCTCGGGCATGACCGCCACCGTCGCGGTCGAGGTGTGGATGCGCCCCTGCGACTCCGTCTCGGGAACCCGCTGGACGCGATGGGTCCCGCCCTCGTACTTGAAGACCGAGAACGCGCCGTGGCCCTTCACCGCGAACACGACCTCCTTGAACCCGCCCGCCTCGTTCTCGCTCGTCGAGAGCGTCTCGGTCTTGAACTTCCGTCGCTCCGCGTAGCGGCTCAGCATCCGGTAGAGGTCGCCTGCCCAGAGCGCGGCCTCGTCGCCTCCGACGCCCTGCCGGATCTCGACGATGACGTCCTTCTCGTCGGCCGGATCCTTCTCGACGAGTGCGAGCTTGAGCTCGTCCTGGAGCCGCGAGACCTCGTCGAGAAGCTCGGACGCCATCGCCGCGAGCTCGGGATCGCCGCGGGCGGCGTCGAGGTCGGCGACCGCCTGCCGCCAGGCGTCCGCGAGCTTCTTCGGCTCCTCGAGCTCCTTGAGCCGGCGACCCGTCTGGGC
>JBOHBD010000393.1:0-11228 GCA_050698195.1 Gaiellaceae bacterium | reverse complement strand
AGAACTTCCACTGCACCGGGTTGTAGAGGTAGGGGACGTTCTCGGTGTTGTAGAGGTCGAGATCCTCCTTGAACATCGTCACGAGCATCCAGTAGAAGGGGAACGCGAGGAGGATCGCGAAGGGGCCGACGACGAGGTACGTGGAGAGCTTCCGGCGCAGCACGTCCTACGACACCTGCGCCTTCCGGGCGAAGAAGAGCATCGCGACGCTGACGGCGGCGAGAAGCGGGAACAGGTAGAGCGAGATCGCGGCTCCTTCACCGAGCGAGCCGGAGTTGATGCCTATCTGGAACGACCAGGTCGTGAGCATCTGCGTCGAGTTGAACGGCCCACCCTGCGTGAGGACGTACACGACCGTGAAGTCCGCCGCAGTGAACACGATCCCGAACAGGAGCGCGACGAGCGCGATCGGGAGCTGGAGGGGCAGCGTGACGAACAGGAGCTTCTTGACGCCCGTCGCGCCGTCGATCTTCGCGGCGTCGTCGACCTCCGTGGGGATCGAGGCCAGTCCCGCGAGGAAGATCACGACCGCGAAGGGAAGGATGCGCCAGGCGTGGACGATCGTGACCGCCACCAGGGCGAGGTTCGCCCGGCCGAGCCACTGCGGCGGGTCGTTGGTGTCGATGACGCCCAACGCGTGGCCCAGCGTCCAGTTGACCACGCTGAAGAGCGAGTCGAGGACCCACAGCCAGCCGAGCGTCGAGAGGGCAACCGGTGCCGCCCAGGGCAGGATGATCAGGAAGCGGATGAACCACTTCCCGCGGAAGTCCCGGATCAGGTAGTGCGCGAGGATGGCGGCGCCGACGAGGACGAGCGCCTGTGAGCCGAACGTGAAGATGAGCGTGTTGCGCAGCGCCCTCCGGAAGTTCTCGTCCGACCAGGCGTTCGTGAAGTTCTCCACGCCGACCCAGGTGCCGGTCATCGAGCCCCCGACCGCGTCCGTCAGGCTGAGGTACACCGCCCAGCCGAACGGGACGCCCACCACGAGCGCCATGAAGATGACGGCCGGAGCGATGAGCGCAGGCGCGAGAAACCTACGGTCCTCGAGGACACGCCGCCAACGACGTGCGCCGGGTCTCCAGCGCGGAGCGGCCTCGGCCTCCATCGGACCGCTCCGATGCTAGTAGATTCTCTGCGGAGTCAAGAGGCGTTGCGGGGAGCCGTGTGGCCGAGATCACGCTCGAGAACCTGACGAAGGTCTATCCGGACGGGACCGAGGCGGTCACGGATCTCGACCTGGCGATCGCCGACGGCGAGTTCGTCGTCTTCGTGGGGCCCTCGGGCTGCGGCAAGACGACCGCGCTCCGGATGATCGCCGGCCTGGAGACGATCACGGCGGGGATCGTGAAGATCGAGGGCGAGGTCGTGAACGACCTGCCGCCGAAGGACCGCGACGTCGCGATGGTGTTCCAGAACTACGCGCTCTACCCGCACATGAACGCGCACGCGAACATGGGGTTCGCGCTCAAGATGCGCGGCGTCCCGAGGGCCGAGATCGACAGTCGCGTGCGGGAGGCGGCGCGCGTCCTCGGGCTCTCGGACGCGCTGAAGAAGAAGCCGCGGACGCTCTCGGGAGGACAGCGCCAGCGGGTCGCGATGGGCCGTGCCATCGTCCGCCAGCCGCAGGCCTTCCTGATGGACGAGCCGCTCTCGAATCTCGACGCGAAGCTGCGCGTCGAGATGCGGGCGGAGATCGCCCGACTGCAGCGCGACCTGAACGTCACGACCGTCTACGGGACGCACGACCAGACCGAGGCCATGACGATGGGCGATCGCGTCGCCGTGATGAGGAGCGGGTTGCTCCAGCAGGTGGCCGCGCCCCAGGTGCTCTACGAGCGGCCGCGGAACCTGTTCGTCGCCGAGTTCATCGGCTCGCCCGCGATGAACCTCGTCCTGGCCGACCTCGCCCGTCAGGACGGCGACCTCTGGGTGCGCTTCGCCGGTCACAGCCTGCGACTGCCCCCGTCCGCGCTCGAGAAGCGCCCCGCGCTCTCCGAGTTCGAAGGGCGCCGCGTCGTCGTCGGCATTCGGCCCGAGGACATGGAGGATGCCGCCATCCTCCGCGAGACGCACGAGGATCGCAGGATGTCGGTCGTCTGCGACATCCGCGAGGACATGGGCTCGGAGGTGTACGTCCACTTCAACGTTCCCGGAGAGGCCGTGACCGCGAAGGAGGTGGTCGAGGCGCTCGTCGTCGAAACTCCCGAGGACGAGGAGACGAGGCTCGCCGCGGAGCGCGCCCGCGGAGCCGGCGTCTCGTTCGTCGCCCGACTGGAGCGGCTCACGCAGGCCCGCGAGCGGGCGCCGCTCGAGATCGAGGTCGACGTCACGCGCCTCCTCTTCTTCGATCCCGAGACCGGCTTCGGGGTGGACGGGATCGGCTAGAGAGGCGCCTGTCACCTCTCTCTCGGCGCTGAAGCAGCCGTCGACGCTTCCCGCGGCGCTCGAGAGGCAGCGGCCGGTCGTCGTTGCGGCCGTGCTCGTTCTCGTCTGGGCCTCGGTGAGCACGGGCCTCGCGATCTGGTTCTCGGGGCGGATTCGCGACTGGTCGGTGATGACCGACGAGCTCCTGTACGCGAAGCTCGCAACCGAGATCGCCGAGACCGGCTCGCCGCTGCCGCGGGTGCACGACGAATCGATCTCCGTCTTCAACCAGCTCTATCCGCTCCTCCTCGCACCGCTCTACGGTGTGCTCTCGCCGCCGGAGGCCTTTCGTGCTGCGCACGTCCAGAACGCGGTCGTGATGGCGAGCGCCGTCTTCCCTGCGTACCTCCTGGGGCGACAGGTGCTCTCGCGGGCGTGGTCGCTCGCGGCCGCAACCCTCTCGATCCTCGTGCCGTGGATGGTGCTCACCGGGTTCCTGATGACCGAGGTCGCTGCCTACCCCGCGTTCCTGTGGGCGATGCTCGGGCTCCACCTCGCGATCGCCGAGCCGAGCCCGAGACGCGATCTGCTCGCGGTCGGGGCGCTCGGCTTGGCCGTCCTCGCGAGAACGCAGTTCGCGGCGCTCGTGGTCGTGCTGGGGCTCGCCATCGCCGGCCACGAGCTCGGTCGCGTGCTCCTCGCTCCGGGCCAGAAGTCGATCGGGCGCAAGCTCGGCACGACGGCCCGAGAGATCCTGCGCCGCCACCGCCTTCTCGCCGTGCTGTACGCGGTGGGCGGCGTCGTCGCGGCGACCCTCGCCGTCGTCGATTCGGCAGGCAGCCTGCTCGGCGTCTACGCCGTCACGGTCGAGGAGGGATCGCTGCTGCCCTCGGGCGTCTGGTCGTCCGCGGCGCGACATGTCGACGCTGTCGCGATCGGGTGCGGGCTCGTTCCCTTCGTTCTCGGAGGCGGGTGGATGCTCACGGCGATCGTGCGCCCTCGCAGCGCCCGGGAGCACGCGTTCGCGAGCCTGACGCTCGTCACCGTCGTCGCGCTCACGATCGAGGCGGCCTCCTTCGGAGTGCGATTCGGGACCGACACCATCCGCGACCGCTACCTCTTCTACGTCGTGCCGCTGCTGCTCATCGGCTCCGCCGTGGCGCTCTCGCACGCTTCGCGGCGGCAGGTCGCGATCGGAGCCGCACTCGTCACGCTCTTCTTCGCGGCGACAGCCTCGCAGCTCCCGTTCACGACGTTCGCCAGCGTCTGGGTCGACTCGCCGGCGAGCGTGCTGAACGACCTCCTGATCGAGCAGTCCGGAGCGCTCGGCACCGGGACGTTCGTCGCGCTCCTAGGCCTGCTCCTCGGCCTCGTGCTCGTTCTCGGCGTCCTGCTCGCGCCCCGAGGCCCGCTCGCGACCGTCGTCGTCGCCGCCCTCGTCCTGTTCTCGACGCTGACGCTCCGCAGCGAGGTCGACCGCATGGTGACGAGCAACGGCTTGAGCGGCAGGCCGCTCGCGGGCCCGCCCGGGCTCGTGCTCGACTGGGTCGACACCGTCGTGCCGAAGGGCGCTCAGGCCGCGCTCGTCGCGTTCCCGGTCTCGACCGCATGGGACACGACCGCGATCCGCTGGTGGGACGTCGAGTTCTGGAACCGACGGGTCACGCACGCATTCGTCGCCGTGGACGGGAATTTCCACTACACGCCCTTTCCACATCGCGAGCTCGAGCTCGACTGGTCGACTGGGGAGGTTGCCGGCACGACCGCGGCTCCGGAGTTCGTCGTGTCCGCGCCGGGTGACTCCCGCTTCCAGCTGGCCGGACGCGCGCGTGCCAGGAACCTCGGGTTCGTCGTCAGAGCGGTCGAGCGCCCGTATCGATCGGTCTGGATGAGCCGGGGCCTTCAGACCGACGGGTGGACGACGCCCGGTCGTCCGGCGACGATCCGCGTCTACGGTCGGCGCTTCGGCCGGACGCAGCTCATGCGTGTTCGGGTCACTCTCCGGGCGCCGAGCGTCGCATCCGCGAGTTACCGCATCTCGACCGGGAGCGAAGCGTTCGGCGGCGTGGTTTCCCCGGCGACCCAGACGAGCGAGGACGTCGTCGTCTGCGTCTCAGGCTCGGCGTCGGACATCGAGATCACGTCGTCGAGCGACGTTCCGATGGAAGGCGTGCAGCTCGGCCCCGACGTTCGAGACACGCGCCGAGTCGGAGTCGGCATCGGCCCGATTTCGGTCCGCATGGTCGGTGTCGGGTGCTAGCGTGGGCGCCGTGGACCGGTGGCACCTTCCGTCGATCGACGCCGACGGGAAGCGCGAGCCGCGCGTGCTCTTCTCCCGTCCCGAGTGCCGCGCCGTTCTCATCGACCTGAACGCAGGAGACGAGATGGGCGACCACCGCCTGCACGAGCACGCCGTCGTCCAGGTGGTCTCCGGAAAGCTCGCGCTGGCCGCTGGCGAGAGCCGTGTCGAATGCGAGGCGGGCACGCTCGTCAGCCTCCCGGTCGGGGAGACCCGGAGCGTGACCGCGCTCGAGCCGTCGCGGATCCTGCTCCTCCTCGCGCCGTGGCCGGGAGAAGGCCACTTCCGCGAAGGAGAGGATGCAGATCCGGCACGAATGCCGGCGAACGCCGCCGTCCCACCGCTCCCGTAGCGGGCGTTAGAGTCCGCGCGTCCCGAAGAGCGACGGAGGTGCCGATGGCGGACTACACGATCAAGCGCCTCGAGGAAGTCGACGACGTCCTCGGCGACTACCCGGGCGAGATGCGGATGATGACGTCCGCGCTCGGCGCCCAGCAGGTTGCGTTCACGTACCGGCGCATGCCGCAGCACACGGGCGGCAAGGGCTCGTACGGCCACCGCCACAAGGAGCAGGAGGAGGTCTACTTCGTCGCGTCGGGGAAGCTCCAGTTCAAGCTGGGCGACGAGGTCATCGAGGTCGAGCGGGGAGGCGCCGTACGCGTTCCGCCGGAGACGTGGCGCTCGGTCTGGAACGACGAGCCCGAGGACGCGGAGCTGATCATCGTCTCGAAGGTCGTCCCCGGGGGCTCACGCGACGACGCCGAGTACCTCGAGAACTTCTGGGCTCAGTAGTGCGCAAGACCGGGATCCGCTCGCGCGGATCCCGGTCGCGCGAAAGATCCCTGAAGGCGTCCGCTTCGCGGCCGCGGCGCAGCGCCATCGGATCGGCGTTGGCGTCGTGCGCAAGACCGGAATCCGCTCGCGCGCATCCCGGTCGCGCGAAAGATCCCTGAAGGCGTCCGCTTCGCGGCCGCGCCGGTGGCCGCGCTTCCCGACCTCAATCGGGTCCCAGCTGCGCTCGCCCGCCCCGAGGTGGCAGCGGGCACGCCACGAACGGCCTGCCGGTCACGAGATGGCCGATCTTGTACGCCTCGCAGCCGGCGCAGAATCCGGTCGCTGCAGCAAGCACGGCGAGCGCGGCGACGAGCGCGCCGAGCGCAGCCCCCACGACGTCGGCGCCGAGGACGTAGGCGAGCGACGCTGCGGTGAGGAACACCGCGCCGATCAGGTTCGCGAACCGCGGCGGCCGAGCATCCTCGAGTGGCCCCTCGCCGAATGCGGGCTGGACGAGCTCGAAGTACGCGAGACATGGAAGGCAGTACCGCCGCCCGAGCGTCAGGCCGACGACGAGCTGAGCGGCGAGGAGCGCCGTCAGCCACCACCACCCCGTTGCCACCGCGAGAGCAGCAAGCGCCCCGACGACCGCTTGGTTGAATCGCGGTGCGCGTGAGTCGATGACGTCGAGGTCACGGTACGGGTCGGCGAGCCGCGCAGCCTGATGCTTCACTTTGTGAAGTATTACCGATTGGTCGACGCGGTCGCCCAGAGAGCGAGCGCGTCGAGCGCCGAGCGAAGCCGCATCCCCTCGCTCGTCAGCACGTACTCGACGCGCGGCGGGCGCCCGTCGAGCACGTCGCGGCGGAGCACACCCGCTCGCTCGAGCTCCACGAGCCGCTGCGCGAGCGTCCCCGGCGGGATCTCCCCGAGCGCCTGCCGGAACTCGGTGAAGCGGGTGCAGCCTTGATGCGAGGCGTACAGGATCGAGACCGCGTAGCGCCGCTCGAGCAGGTCCGCCATGCGGCGGACCTCCTCGGGAACGAGGGGTTGGTCCTTACACCGCCACATTCGACTCGACCGGCTTCTCCTCGAGCGCGAGCGAGAGCACCTCGCCGATCGACATCACGGGATGGAACATGACGTCCTCCCTGACGTTCTCGGGAATCTCGTCGAGGTCGGCGCGGTTCCGCTCCGGGATGATGATGTCGGTGATCCCGGCCGCGTGCGCGGCCAGCACCTTCTGCTTGAGCCCGCCGATCGGGAGCACACGGCCCTGGAGCGTGATCTCGCCGGTCATGCCCACCGTGTGCTTGACCGGGCGATCGGTGAGGAGCGATGCGACCGCGGTCGCCATCGTGATGCCCGCGCTCGGCCCGTCTTTCGGGATCGCGCCCGCCGGGACGTGCACGTGGAACGCGCGGTTGTCGAACGCCTCCTCGTCGATTCCGAGCTGCGCCGCGAGCGCCCGCACGGTCGAGATCGCGATCTGGGCCGACTCCTTCATGACGTCCCCGAGCTGTCCGGTGAGGACGAGCTTGTCTCCGTCCTTGTGAGACGTCGCCTCGATGAAGAGGACGTCTCCACCTGTCGCGGTCGCCGCCAGCCCGGTCGCGACCCCGGGCACGGCGGTCCGCTCGGCGACCTCGCGGTAGAACTTCTGCCGGCCGAGGGCCTCCCGCACCGCAGCCTGGTCGATCTGGACGGGCGGCTCCACGTCGTCGGCCGCGATCTTCGTGGCCGTCTTGCGGAGGACCGTGCCGAGCTCTCGCTCGAGCTGACGGACGCCCGCTTCGCGCGTGTACTCGGAGACGACGAGCTCGAGCGCCTCGTCGTCGATCGAGACCTCGTCCTCGCGCAGGCCGTTCCGCTCGCGCTGGCGCGGCCACAGGTAGCCGTTCGCGATGGCGATCTTCTCGTCGGTCGTGTACCCGTCGAACCGGATGACCTCCATCCGGTCGATGAGCGGGCCGGGGATCGTCTCCGCCATGTTCCCCGTGGCGATGAAGAACACCTGTGAGAGGTCGAGCTCGACGTCGAGGTAGTGGTCGCGGAACGAGTGGTTCTGCGCGGGGTCGAGTACCTCGAGCAGCGCCGACGAAGGGTCGCCCCGCCAGTCGGCGCCGACCTTGTCGACCTCGTCGAGCATGATCACCGGGTTCATCGTCCCGGCATCGCGGAGCGCGCGCACGAGCCGGCCGGGGAGCGCCCCGATGTACGTGCGGCGGTGGCCGCGGATCTCGGCCTCGTCACGGATGCCGCCGAGCGACATGCGGACGAACTCACGTCCCGTCGCGCGCGCGATCGACTCGCCGATCGACGTCTTGCCGGTGCCCGGCGGGCCGATCAGGGTGAGGATCGCGCCTGAGCGCTTGTCCACCTCGATCCCCCGCTCTTTGCGGAGCTTCGCGACTGCGATGTACTCGACGATTCGGTCCTTGACGTCGTCGAGGCCCGCATGGTCGGCGTCGAGGACCTCGCGCGTGTATTTCGGGTCGAGCCGCTCCTCCGAGCGCTTGCTCCACGGCACGGCGAGCAGCCAGTCCAGGTAGTTGCGGATCACGGTCGCCTCGGGTGTCTGGTCGCCCATCCGCTCGAGCCGCGAGAGCTCGCGCTCCGCCTGCTCGAGCACGTTCTCGGGCATCGCCGCCTCCGCGATCTTCGTGCGGTACTCCTCGACGACGGACGCCTCGTCCTCCCCGAGCTCCTTGCGGATCGAGTCGAGCTGCCTGCGGAGGATGTACTCGCGCTGCTGCTTCTCGACCCCGGACTCGACGTCCTCCTGGATCCGCCGGCGGACCTGCATCAGCGCCAGCCGCTCCCGCTGGAGCTCGAGAGCGAGCTCCAGGCGCTCGCGCACGTCGACGGTCTCGAGGAGCTGCACCTTCTGCTCGAAGGTCAGATCGGGTGAGTAGCCGGACGTATCCGCCAGCGCGCCCGGCTCCGAGATCGAGCGGACGAACGCCGCGATGCGGCCGTCGTCGCCGCGCAGCTCGAGGATCTCCTCGACCACCGCCCGGTACTCACGCTCGAGCTCGCGGATCCTACCGTCGACGGACTCGTCGTCGGGATGCTCCTCGACGTCGACGAACAGCCTGCCTTGGGAGTCGCTCGCAGCCGCTCCGGCGATTCCGCGGTAGAGGCCCGCGAGGGCCACGGCACGCCCGCCGCCGGGAAGGCGGATCCGGTCCGTGACCTCGGCGACCGTCCCGACCTTCGCGTACTCGCCCTCGTGCTTGGGCACGAGCAGCACGCGATCCTCGTCGTCGACGTCGACGGTGAGGGTGACGTTCATGTTGGGGAAGACGACGATGTCTTCCAGGGGGACGAGCAAGAGACGGGTCTGATTCGTGCTCACTGGCTCCTCTTTCGTTCCGCGTAGTTAGTTCAAGAAGTGTAGCGACTACGTGCTTCAGGCCGGCTGTGTCTGCGTCTTGCGACCAGGCTGAACCCAGACCCCGGTTGGAAAGCCGGCCGAGCGTCAGCGACGAAGCCGCTGGAAACGCCCGAGCGACCTGGCTGCGACGCGCCCCGCGAGCACGTCCGCGGCGGGCGTGACGCCACTCGCCCTCCACGTCATCACCGCGGCGACGAAGACGCCCCCGCGCCAGAAGACGAGCCCCGTGTCGTGCCGTGCGCGAGAGATCCAACCCGCCTTGTGCAGCACGTCGACCCCTGCGCGGTCCCGAACCGTGCGGTCGAGCTTCGGCGTGTCCCGTACGTGCGCGAGGAGCCAGAGGAGGTAGCGCGCGTCGGCTGCCGTGAACCCAGGCTGCTCCGCGCGCAGGCGGCCCTTCCCGGCGGACGCGAGCCAGATCGCACGCCAGAGGGAGGCCATGTCCCACGCGGTCGTGTACTTCCCGACCCCGAACGCGGGCTGCTCGTCCACCCGCACGGGAATCCGGCTCGAGAGAGTGCGCACCTCGCCGGCTCGCGCCAGGCCGGAGTCCGCTGGCGCGGCCTCCGGTCGCGCGAAGATCCCTGAAGGCGGCCGCTTCGCGACCGCTGCGCTCCCTCTCGCAGCGGACGTCTCGTAGCCGCCGTACATCACCGAGTCGACGAGGCCGATCGAGCGCATGAGCCCGTTCACCTCGTGGGCGCCGGCGCTCGTCGAGCCGGCAAGCCAGACCTCGAGCTCGTTGGCCGCCGCGTCGTCGGAGACGGTGATCATCTCGCGCATGAGACCGGAGACGTACGACCCCGGAGGCGGGATGCCCGAGTGCTCCGCGAGCACCGTCGCCGCGATGGCGAGCTTGAGCGTCGAGGCGGCCGGAAAGCGAGCCCCCGCGTTCCACGCGGCCCCCGCACCGCCGGTGAGGCTCTGGACGTAGAACGCGGGGGTGCCGTCGTACCGCCGCACGAGCATCCGGAGCTCGCGCGCGAGCGTCGCGTCCTGGCGAGCTCGGTGGACTCGCGGCCGCGCGGCCGACGGAAGCGCATAGACGTCTCGAACCGTGCGAGAGGAGCGGCGTCCCGAGCGGGCGATCGTCGTCACACGGACCTCGACGTCACCGCGCGGGAGACCGACGCGAAGCGAGAAGCGACGACCGCGGAGGGGCTTCGACGCGAGCGTACGGCCATCCACGGAGACGACGACGCGGCGCGTCCCGCGGGCCGCGCGCCCCGTGACGAGCCCGTACGACACCTGCCGTGGCGCAGGCTGCTCGATCGCGGGAGGCGGCAGTGGGGGAGCCTCGATCACGGCTCAACGATAGAGCCGGAACGTGCGGCCAAGTTACACGTTGTAACTTGGCCTCTCTTCGGGACGCGGCTGGGTTGGCGGACGGTCTCGCCGTCTAGCCTTGCGCCCGATGGCGGACGTGCCGATCCTCGCCCATCTCGATCTCGACGCCTTCTTCGCGGCCGTCGAGGAGCTCGAGAGCCCGGAGCTCCGCGAGCAGCCGCTCGTCGTCGGCGGCGACCCGCACGGACGCGGCGTCGTCTCGACGGCGAACTACGTCGCGCGGACGTTCGGCATCCACTCGGCGATGAGCTCGGCCGAGGCGCTGCGACGCTGCCCCAGCGCGGTCTTCGTCCGCCCGCGCCATGCGCTCTACAAGCAGTACTCGCGGGCCGTCTGGGACACGATCGGCGAGATCGTCCCGCGCATCGAGCGAACGGGGATCGACGAGGGGTACCTCGACCTCGCTCCGGTCGCGCGCGACTTCGCGCGGGCGCGCGGGGTCGCCGCGGCGATCCAGACCTCCGTGCGCGCGCTGACGAGCCTGACCTGCTCCCTCGGCGTCTCGACCTCGAAGGTCGTCTGCAAGATCGCGTCCGATCGCCGAAAGCCGGGGGGAATCACCGTCGTGCCGCCGGGAGGCGAGGCACGGTTTCTCGCGCCGCTTCCCGTGCGGCTGCTGCCGGGTGTCGGCCCTCGAGCAGAGGAGCGCCTGCGGCGAGCCGACATCGACACGATCGGCGGGCTCGCCGATCTCCCCGATCCCGAGCTCAGAACGCTCCTCCCCGGCTCGCTCGGCCCTCTTCTCCGAGATCGTGCGCGCGGGATCGACCCGCGCGACCTCGAGCTCACGGGAGAGCCGGTATCGATCTCCGCCGAAGACACGTTCGCCCGCGACGTGTCCGAGCAGGCCGTGCTCCACGCGGAGGTGAGACGCCTCGCCGAGCTCGTCGCCGAGCGGCTTCACGCCTCGGGCATGTCCGGGCGGACGGTGACCGCCAAGCTCCGCTACGGGGACTTCTCCATCCGCACGCGTTCTACGACGCTCCCCGCGGGCGTCGACGAGGCCGAGGTCATCGGCGAGGTCGCGTGCGGGCTCCTCGACCGAGG
>JBOHBD010000392.1:0-1925 GCA_050698195.1 Gaiellaceae bacterium | reverse complement strand
GGCGCGTCCTCGTCGAGCGGCGGGAGCCGCGACAGTCCCGCCGCCGCGACCGTGCAGAACGAGAGCGAGGCACCGGACCGCGACTGCCCGGACCGTGGCAGCGACTCCGAAGGCAGCTCCGACGTGTGAGCTCGGCTCTCTCGTCGAGGCGGCGGCGTCCCGGGCGCCGTCGCCTCGCTCAGACCCGGCCGCCTTCGAACGGCAGGCCGGCGTCCGCCCAGTCCTGCTTGCCGCCGGCGTAGTGGCGGACGTTCCGGTACCCGAGCTCGACCAGGCGCGCGGCGACCTCGACGGAGCTCTCGCAGCTCGGGTTCGCGCAGTAGACGACGATCTCCGTGTCGTGGTCGGAGATCCGCCGCTCGCACAGGTTGTCCACGGACTGCGGCGGGATGTTGATCGCTCCGGGGAGGTGCCTCCCCGCAAACGAGACGGGGGAGAGCGCATCCACGACCACGAGCTCCCCGCCGCCCTGGATCTTCTCCCAGAGGCTCTCGCGATCGATCTCGACGAGCGCCGTCGCCACGACGCAAGTCTGCCTGCCCTCTGCTACCCGCCGAGCCCGACGACGAACTCGCGCTCCCGGCCGCGCCAGCGCACCTGGAGCGACTGCGCGAGACGGGTGAGGAGCGATACGACGGGAGGGTTGTCACCGCACACCGTTGCGTGGAGCTCCCGGATCCCTGCCGCGCGGGCGTCGGCCGCGAGCTCGCGCGCGAGGATCGATCCGATGCCGCGGCGCTGGTAGCGGTCTGCAACCTCCAACGCGATCTCGGCTGCCGTGCCGTCGCGAACGAGGCGCGCAATTGCCGCCGGCTGCGGGTCGCCGTCGAGGTAGCCGACGAGGACGTGGTGGTCGCCGTCAACCCGTGCCAAAGCGGCCAGCTCGCGGTCCGACAGCCGAGGCTTGGCGCCACAGAACCGCTTCTCGCGCGAATGGGGGCCGAGGCGCGCGAAGAGCGCAGCGACCGTGTTCGCCTCGCCGTTTCGCAGCGGCCGGATCGAGAGCCCGTCGACGTAGCGCGTGTGCATGGCCCGATGGTCGCGCGCGAGTCGGGGTCTGCGCTTCGCCTCCGCGGGCCATCTTCTTGACATGGCCCGATCCGGCCATCAGACTACCGGGTCATGGAGCAGGACGTTCGCTTCTGCGAGCTCGACGGTCGTCGGATCGCGTACGCGACGGTGGGCGAAGGGCCCTTGCTCCTCTTCGGCGGCAGATGGGTCTCTCACCTGGAGGAGGAGTGGGACGATCCGCTCGCGCGGAGCTTCTTCGAGGAGCTCGCCCGCTCCCACCGCGTCGTGCGCTACGACCGGCTCGGCGCAGGGCTCTCCGATCGGGCGTTGCCGAGTACGCCCACACCCGAGGCCGAAACCGCTCAACTCGAGGCGGTACACGAAGCGTGCGGCGGCGAGCCTGCGACCCTGTTCGCCTGCTCCTGCGCCGGCCTCGCGACGGCCCGATTCGCCAGCGCGTCGCCGGAACGCGTTCGTAAGGTCGTCTTCTTCGGCGGGTACGCCTCGCGCGACGACATTCCGGAGGCGACCCGGCGCTCGCTCGTCGACTTCGTCCGCGTGAACTGGCAGCTGGCCGCCCAGATGCTTGCCGGCCTGTTCCTTCCCCGCGGTGGAGGGGACGAGATCTCGGCGCTCAGCCGCTACCAGCGCCATTCGGCCGACGCGGACGTTGCCGCCGCGTTCCTCGAGCTCGACCTGGCTTCCGACGCTCGGGCGTTCCTGCCCTCCGTGAGCATGCCGGCGGTCGTCTTGCACCGCCGCGGCGACCGGACGGTCCCGATCGGCCGAGGCCGAGAGCTCGCCTCGCTCCTGCCGAACGCGCGCTTCGTGACGCTCGCCGGCGACTCCCACCTGCCTTGGGCGGACGACCAGCGCGAGCTGCAGCGAGCGCTCGCCGGGTTCCTCGACGACGC
>JBOHBD010000391.1:0-4213 GCA_050698195.1 Gaiellaceae bacterium | reverse complement strand
GTGACGTACTGGCCGCTGGCCGAGATGGTCAAGGCCGCCGCGGGGATCTCCGACGACGACCCGCTCGAGGAGGCGTTCGCCAAGCTCAAGGCGTGCTGCGAGGAGGAGGCGGTGGCCGACGTGCTCGGCCTCGCGTCCGGGATGCTCGAGGCGCTCGAGGGGGAGCGAAGCCCGCAGGAGATCTCGTGGGCGGCGCGCGAAGTGATGGAGTCGCTCGGCGACGTGCAGCCGCTCATCCTCCTCTTCGAGGACATCCACTGGGCGGAAGAGCCGCTTCTCGACCTGATCGAGCACCTGGCCGACTGGGTGCGCGCCCCGCTGCTCATCCTGTGCCTCGCGCGGCCCGAGCTGCTGGACGCTCGCCCCGGGTGGGGCGGAGGCCGGGTCCGCTCGACGGCGATCGAGCTCGAGCCCCTGTCCGACGAGGAGAGCGAGCTCCTCGTTCGGAAGCTCCTCGCCCAGCTCGCCGGCGCCTCGGGAGAGGTGCCCCCGGAGCTTCCGAGGGAGTTGCTCGAGCGAACGGAGGGGAACCCGCTCTTCGTCGAGGAGACGATCCGCATGCTCGTCGAGAGCGGATCGGGCGACGGCTCGCCGGACCGGGTCCCCGACACGCTGCAGGCCTTGATCGCCGCCCGCATCGACCACCTGCCGCCGGCGGCGAAGACGCTGCTCCAACGCGCGTCCGTCGTCGGTCGCGTCTTCTGGAAGGGCTCTCTCGAGCACCTCTCGCCCGACGTCGAGGGCATCGACGAGCTGCTCGACGACCTGCTCGTGCGTGAGTTCCTTCTCCGCGAGCCGCGCTCGTCGATCTCCGGCGAGAACGCGTACCGGTTCAAGCACCTGCTGATCCGCGAGGTCGCGTACACGGGCCTCGCGAAGCTCGCCCGCGCGCAGCACCACGCACGCTTCGCCGAGTGGCTCGCGGAGCGGACCGGAGACGAGCTCATGGAGATTCGCGCCTACCACCTCGACCAGGCCGTCGAGTTCCTCACGGAGCTCGAAGGCGCACCCCCCGCCGAGCTGGCGCAGGAGACCGGCGGCGCCCTCGTCAAGGCCGCGAAGCGGGCGATCGCGCGTGAGGCCTACACGACCGCCCGCAAGCTGGGGTTGCGCGCGCTCGCGCTTCGCCCGACGCTCGGCGCGCGGTACGTGGCCGCACGCGCCGCCTGGCGCCTGCAGGACTGGGCCGCAGTGGAGGTCGAGATGGCGAAGGTTCGCGACCAGGCACGCGAGCAGGACGAGCATGTCGTGGAGGCGCTCGCCCTGACCGCGCTCGGCGAGGCGCTTCTCAAGCGCCACGGCGACTGCACGGGCGCGAAGGCGCTCGTGGACGAGGCGCTCGAGCTCCTCGCGGGGAAGGAGGATCCGGTCGCGTACTTCGACGCGCTGACCGTCCGGGCCACGAGCGCCGCGTGGCTGGGCGAGATGGAAGACACGGTCCGGTACATGGAGAGGGCGTACGTGATCGCGCTCGACGCCGGACGCAAGGATCTCCAGACGATCGCCGCGCAGGCGCTCGCACAGACGCACATCATCCGGCTCGAGCTCGACGAGGCTGAGCTTCTCCTGACGAGGGCGCTCGAGCTCGCAGGCGAGAGTGGGAGCGTGCGGGCACGTGTGGGTGCCACGCTCGCATACGGCTGGTTCCTGACCCTGAAGGGAGAGCTCGACGCAGCCGAGACGCTCTTCGAGGAGGTGCGGGCGACGTCCTCCGAGCTCGGCGTCGAGCCCGCGGTGGCGGCCGCGCTCGCGAAGCTCGGCTGGATCGCACGCCTCAAGGGGGACCTGAAGCTTGCGGAGAAGCTCCTTCGCGAGTCCGTTCGGATCACCCAGGCCCGTGGTGACCGCGGCGTCCTTCCCGACCTTCAGGCGGCGCTCGCGGAGGTACTCGCCGACCTCGGCAAGGTCGACGAGGCCGAGCGGCTCGCGGTCGAGGCGCGGACGAACGCGGGTCCGCGAGACACCAGCGCGAAGGTGGCGGCCGCGACGGCGCTCGCAGCGGTCCGGGCGGCGCAAGGACGCGAGGGGGAGGCCGAGGAGCTCCTCGAGGGGGCGCTCGCGACGGCGCGGGAAGGTGAGTTCAAGGTCTTCGAGCTCGAGCCGCTCGAGCGCATGGTTCGGCTGCTTCGGGCACCCGGTCGCAGCGGTGACGCGGAGAGCTACGAGGCACGCCTCGCCGAGCTCTCGCCGTCGTCCGCGATCCCGCGCGTCGCTCAGGCCGGGTAGGGGAGGAGGAGGCACCGTGTGGAGCCTCCTCCTCGAGTCGACCTAGTCGGTGTCGGTTCGGCGCAAGATCCAGAGCCCGGAGTTCATGTCGCTCGCGTAGACGAGGCCGGTCGCCTCGTCCACGACGACGCCCCAGACCTGTGGCATCTGCGAGAGCACACCGCGCTGAGGCGGCTTCACGGGGTTCTGCCCCGCGGGCGGGACGAACGACGCGACCTCGATCGGATGTGCGGGATCCTCGGCGTCGACGACACGCACGCCGTCCGAGTACCACGAGATGTAGACGTCGGTCCCCACGACGAGCGCGTTGTGGATCGTGTAGTCCCCGGAGCCCTGCGAGCCCAACCCCAGCGAGCTCTGGGTGCGGAACTCCCCGACCGCCTCCGGCGCCGAGAGGTCGGACACGTCCCAGATCCTGAGGTAGCCGTAGCCCGTCTCGATCTCGGGCCCCGAGGTCTTGCAGAAGTCCTCGTCCGCGGAGAAGAGGAGCTGCCGCGCGTCGTCGTAGCTCGACGAGTGCGCGTCGCCGTCTGCGTTCGCCGGGTAGGTCGTCCTGCCTCGAAACACCGGGTTCGCGGGATTCGTGACGTCGAGCGCGACGTAGCCGGTGTCCCAGTACGAGAGGAAGACGAGCCTGCCGTCGTCGGACGGCTCCGCTCCGTGACCGTAGTTCGGATCCGCGTCACACCCCTGTCCGGCCGAGAACGGCCCCCCGGCGTCCTGGATCCCGAAGTCGGAGACCTGGACCGGCGCCGCCGGATCCGTGATGTCGATCAGCCTGAAGTCCCCGTCACCGTTGACGTCTCGGTATCCGCTCGGGCTGTCGCTCCCCGGGTAGCGAGACGTCGGTACCGTCGCGTAGGCGAAGGTACGGCCGAGGTCGGCGCGGTGCTCGACCTCGAACTCATGGATCCCGCGCGTGCAGCAGGCCGTCTGCAGGTAGCCGATCTGGACGGGCGCGGCGGGGTTCGTGACATCCCAGAGCATGAGCCCGCGGTCCGCCAGGGGATCCAGTCTCGACCCGCACGTCTGGAGGCCGGTGACCGCGATGTCTCTCCCGGCGCTCGGGCCGGACTGCGCCGTGTAGACGACGACGTCCTCCGCAGAGGTGCCGACCGGGTTCTGCAACGTCGCGACGACCTGCGGATCCTCCGGGTCGGTGGCGTCGACGACGGCTACGCCGCTCTCCGGCGGCTCCGGACAGAAGCGGCTCTTGCTCCCGTTCGCCCAGTCCTGGAAGCCCCAGTGGCCGACGTAGGCGTATCCCTCGTGCACCCAGACGTCGCCGTTGAAGCCACGTCCGCCGAGCGTGTTCTGTCCGACGACTTCCATGTTCGAGGCCTGGGCAGCCTTCGCACCACCGGTGTACGTCTTGGACGACTGTTCGAGGAAGTGGCGCTCGTCCTTCAAGAGCCCGTCCTGGGTCTGGCCGAGCCCGGTCGCGACGCCGACTGCGAAGAACGTCGCGGCGGCGAGGCCGAGACCTACACGTGCACGCTTCATGCTCCCCTCCCTGATCGCGTCCCTGAATTCTCCCGCCGTTCGGGAGTCCTGCGCAAACCTAATCCGCGACTGCCGCTAGGAGCGTTTCCTTGATCTCCTGACTCGAGCGCTCGTCCGGCGACTCGGAGATGACCGTCGCAGGGCGCTCGAAGCGCTCCAGCGCTTCGCGGAGCGGCGCGGCACGCAGCGTGCCCTCGCCGTAGGGAAGGTGCTTCGTCTCGTTTCGGTTCGCGAAGGCGATGTCCGAGAAGTGGATGTGGAACGGCGCCCCCGCGGCGAGAACCGCGTCGGCCGCGGAGAGGGCGTCGGCGAACGGGTCGACCTCCAGGAACGCCCCGTCGCTCGTCGCGTGCATGTGGGCGAAGTCGACGACCGGCCGCACCCAGCCGAGCCGGGAGGAGATCTCGAGCACGTCGTCGAGCGAGCCGAGCTCGCGCACGCGGCCCATCACCTCGACCCCGAACGGGACGCCTCGGCCCTTACC
>JBOHBD010000390.1:0-6602 GCA_050698195.1 Gaiellaceae bacterium | reverse complement strand
CGCGTTGACGAGCCCGCCGACCTGGAGCGTCGTGACGGCTCGCGGGAGCGGCGGAAAGTACGTTCGGAGGAGCCCGCCCACGCGTGGGACACTAACCCCGGTGCGCGGCGGCTTCCTCCTCGACCCGAAGGTCGTCCACCTGAACCACGGGAGCTTCGGCGCCTGCCCCGTTCCGGTGTTCGAGGAGTACCAGCGCCTCCAGCGCGAGCTCGAGAGCGGGCCGACGGACTTCTTGACCCGCCGGGTCGCGCGCTGGTTCTGGGACGGCGGAGAGCAGCCCGGAAGGCTCGCCGAGGCGCGCGCGTCGCTCGCCGCCTTCGTCGGAGCCCGGGCGGACGATCTCGCCTTCGTCCCGAACGCCACCTCCGGGCTGAACGCGGTCATCCGCTCGCTCCGGCTCCATCCGAGCGAGGAGATCTTGACGACGGCGCACGAGTACGGGGCGATCGTGCGGACGTGGCAGTTCGTCGGGGCCAACCTCGTGGTCTCGGAGCCGGATCGGGTGGTGCAACGGATCGGACCTCGGACGCGGGCGGTCTGCGTCTCCCACATCACGTCACCGACGGCACTGCTTCTGCCCGTGGAGGAGATCTGTGCAGCAGCCCGCGACGCTGGAGTGCTCTCGATCGTGGACGGCGCACACGCACCGGGCCATATCCCTCTCGACCTCGAGTCACTGGGCGCGGACATCTACGCCGGCAACTGTCACAAGTGGTTGTGCGCCCCGAAGGGCGCAGGCTTCCTGTGGGCGAGGCCCGAGCACCACGGTTGGATCGCGCCGCTCGTCGTGAGCTGGGGCTACCGGGAGGAGGCGGACTTCGCCGAGCGACACGGGTGGGCGGGCACGCGTGACCCGTCCGCCTACCTCGCCGTGCCGAAGGCGATCGACGTTCACGCGACGTTCGACCTCGATCGGGCCGAAGCGCTCGCCGACGAGGCGGAACGGCGCCTGGCTGAGATCGGCCTTGCGCGGGTCGACGGCTCACCGGCGCCCTTCATGCGCGCAGTCGAGCTACGCGCCGGCGATGCCGACGCGCTCTGGCAGCGTCTGTACGGCGACTTCGCGATCGAGGTGCCCGTGTACGAGTGGGAGGGCCGGCGGCTCCTTCGGGTCTCGATCGGCCCCTACAACGACGAAGACGACCTGGAGCGGCTCATCGCGGCGCTACGCGAGCTCGTCTGACGGCGAGCAGAGATCGGAACCTGCTCGCACCGAGCAGGGTCGTGAGCATCCTCTCGTCGATGCGATGCGGAAACACGCGATCCGCGAAGGGGAAAACCGCCGCCGAGACCCGGATCCGGGCGAGGGCCGTCACCGGAGTCGGCGAAGCCCAGTGGCCCCAGTCGAGCACGCCCCACCCGGGGGGCTCCGGCTCGAACGTCGCCCGCGGCAGCGCGTAGAGCCAGCCATCTCCGAAACGACCCTCGGTCTCCGCATCCTCGTTGTGCGAGAAGAAGTACCAGCGCGGGTAGAGAGCGCCGCGGAGCCCGATGGAGGCGTTTCGTGTGGAGCGGAATCCGCCCCCGCGCTGCACCGTGGCGAAGTAGATCGCCCAGACCGGATCACTGGAGGCATAGACGGCCGCCCGGTCCCCGAAGGTCGTCGAGTCGCGAGTGAGGCGTATCGGCTCGAGCGTGGTCAGATCGTCCCGCGTCGAGCCGTGGAACACGACGGCGTGGCGCTCCGCCGTCCACCGGAGAAGCGTGAGCAACGGGATGTCACTCGGGGCGCCGGACCTGTGGAGAAGACCCTCGGCAGCCGATGCGAAGCGCAGCTCCTCCTCGCGGCACGGCAAGACCGGCCCGAGCGAGGGAAGCCCGGAGGCTCTGAGAAGCGCCCCCGCGAGCCGTCGGCTCAAGCGCTCCGTTCGGCCCACGCCTCCACCAGTGAGGCCACCTGCGAGAACACGTGCGGCTCGCTGAGCACGTCCGTCGAGTCGACGAACTGGTCGACCGCGCCGACGAGCGGCTGCGAGCGCAGCCACGGGTCGGATACCCGTGCGAGACAGGCGTCCACGAAGCGACCGGAGCCGAGCACGCGGAACGGGCGGTCGTGGAAGAAGCCGATGCCGTCGTCGACCGGCTCGGTGACGCCGAGCGCGTTGTGCCTCCCGGCGAGGCGCTGCAGCGTCGCGACGAGCCGTTCCTCGCGCGTCTCGTCGGTCGCGGCGGCCAGGAGCTCGAGCAGCGGCGCGCCGAGCTCCTCGAAGGCGTCGAGCTCCCGGAACGCCGAGCCGAGCCACTTGCCGTACGGGGCGTACTGCCGCTCCTGGAGGAAGCACATGCGCACGATGTCGCGTGCGAGCCGCGCCACCAGCACGCGCGAGCCGAGCTCGTCCCCGACCTCGGCCGTCCGTCCCACGAATGGCTCCTCCTGGTCGATACGCCGCCACTGGCACGCGAGCAGCCACACCCACACGTCCTCCGAGTACCAGGCGAGCGCGTCGCGGACGGCACCGAGCTCCCCGCGGTCGTCGTGGAGCACTGCGCCTCGCGTCACCTCGAGGAGGACCTGCTGAGGCGTGGCGAGCCAGTTCGCCGTCGCGACGCCCTGTCGAGGGTCGAAACCGAGCTTTGCCTCCAGCCACTCGCCGAGAGTCGTGACGGCGACGTGGTGCGACACCGGCACGTCGTCCCAGCCGAACCGCGTCGGCCACCCGCCGAACGCCTCCGGCAAACCATCGTCGACCGCCTTGCGGACGCGCGCGACGTCGTCGGTCTCCACGAAGACCTGGAGCCGCGGCCCCCAGCCGTGGTCCGTGGAGCGCTGCGTGTCGAAGCCGAGCACGTCCGAGCCCGTGCCGAGCAGCGCCGCGGAATGGGGCGTCTCGCCGAGAACCGGGCCGACGACCTCCTCGTAGAACGCGCGGGCCAGCTCGATCCCGGGAACGAACGAAGGCACGCGCGCATCGTAGGGGGCTCCCCGCCGCAACTCGCTCTCGAGTCGTTGCCGTGGAGCGTGAGGTGTGCCGCGGAGGCCGGAGCTGAGGCTATCGCGCGCTCGTCGCCTTGACTTCGTACCGTTCGATACGAGAAGCTTCGCTCGAAGAGGGGGTTCGCGTTGCTTCGTCCCATCTCGATGGGCATGGCGCGGTCGGGCCGGCGACTCACGCCTGCGGCCCCCTTACAGCGTTTTGCGTTACCCGTGGGGTGGAAAGCAGAACGCACACATCCGTTGCCCCAGCCTGGGGCAACCAAGGGGGGTGAGAACGTGGACCGTAGACAGTTCGTCAAGCGAGCAGGCGTCGGAACGGTTGGCCTGAGCGCGCTCGTCGCTAGCCCCGCTGCCCTGGCCGGCCGGCGAGGGTTTCCGAAGGGCGACGGCCACCAGCACGCGACGTTCGTAGGGCTCTCGAGGGTTCCCTCGCCCAGCGATCACCATCTGGTGATGGAGGGGTTCGTGGAATTCAAGGCGAAGAACGGCCAGGCCAACGGCGGAGGGAACTTCTCGCACGTCCGTCTTCCCGGACCCACGCCGGTCGCGGACGGAAAGTGGGAAGTGACCGACTTCGTCAGCTACGGACCGGTGATCGGAGATTACGGGCGAATCCGTTCGAGCATCCTGGTCGTGACGGTCGACCTCGTGCCGGACGCAGGCGGCTCGTTCGAGGCGACGCTCAGGGTGGTCTGCAACGTCGGCTTCGTCCCGCTCCTCACGGGTGAGCCGGAGGGCATCCAGGTGAACGTACCGGCCGCTGGCGTGAACTTCAGCCAGCCGCTTATGGGCCTGACCCACATCAGCATCCCAGAGGGAGAGTCGAGTGCGTAGCAGCAGATTGCTCACCGCGCTGGTCCTGCTGGCAGGCGTCGGCCTCGTTCCGCCAGCTGCTCTCGCCGACCGTGCGACCGTGGTCAACGGCGGAGGCACCGGCACCTTCGGCGCGGATCTGGACGCCGACGGCGACGTCGACGGCTCTCATTTCGGGCTGGGAATCACGATCCGTGCTGACGGAAGCGTCCGCGGCCACTTCGAGTGTCTAATGGCCGGCAACGCGGACATCCTCGGGCTGCCGTTGATGGCGGTCGAGGGTAACGTCACCGCCGCCTCGGTCTCCGAAAGCACAGCGCTCGTGAGCGGAGTCGCGACGGTCAACCTCGGCTCGAGCGGCAGGTTCAGGGACGTGCCTTTCAGCGTGGTCTTGACTCCAGGTGGGCCGGGTGCCGGCACTCTCGAGCTCACGGTCGTCGGAGCGTTCGACGGAGTGCCCGGGGACACCGTGCCCGGAAACGGTGACTACGACCTGCCGACTGAGACCGTATCCGCAGGTCACATCAGCATCCGCTAGTACCCGAGGCCTGGCGACCCGACGAGAACCCCGCACTCGCGGGGTTCTCGTTCCAGCGGGCTCCCGAACCACGTGGACGTTGGTCCGGCGCTCAACTCCGGGCCCGGCGAGTCCGACACATGCGCCGGCAGGAATCGAATCTGCGACCTCTGGCTCCGGGGGAGGCCAGCCAGACGGTCACGACGCGTGACGAGGAACGACTATTATCGCGAGCAACCATGCGGGTTTGCGGCCTCTGACGGCACGCCGACTCGCATGGTTACGTGAGCCGGTTTCGGGGCGTTTGGCCACGAGCCGGCCGGGCGGCAAGGAGAGCTTCGGTGCCCGAGGACGCTCTCGCGCTCGCTGCCAAGCTCGAACGTTGTGCGAGTGCGCCGACACGCCGAGCCTGCCTGGGTAGCGGATGGTTCTGGCCTCGAGGTGGCCATGAGGTTACGGCTGCCGGTTCCTGATAGGACCACCACGAAACGAAAGCCCCAAACGCGCGGCTTTCTCGTGATGCGCCCGGCAGGAATCGAACCTGCGACCTCTGGCTCCGGAGGCCAGCGCTCTATCCCCTGAGCTACGAGCGCGCTAGGTCAGTCTACCCCGACTCCGCGGAACCCTCGCGCGCTCGAAGGACGCCAAGTGACAACTTGTTACTTGGTGTCTTGGGCGTCTTGGCATTTGCAGGCACAACGGGGGCGAGGCGCCCTCGATCGAGTTGTCCCGTCCGGCCAGGGGTCGTAGGCTCGACTGGTGCTGCTCGCCGACGTCAGCGAGAGGTACACCGATCTCGTCACGACCGTCTTCTCGTCGACGATCGCGGCCAAGGCCTGGCTCGCGTCGGCGGCGGTGCTGCTGGCGCTCGTCCAGGTGACGACCGCGGCGCGGATGTTCGGGAAGATCCCGTTCCTCCGGATACGAGGGCCGTGGGTTCCCCGAATCCACCGCTGGTCGGGCCGGCTCGCGTTCCTCTTCACGCTGCCCGTCTTCTTCCACTGCGCCACGATCCTCGGCTTCCAGACGCCGGATACGCGTGTCGCCGTGCACTCTCTGGCGGGCACGTTCCTGTACGGCGCCTTCGCGGCGAAGGTGCTGGTCGTCAGAGACCGGGCGCTTCCGGGGTGGGCGCTGCCCGTCGCGGGCGCGACGCTCGCGTCGATTCTCGGGCTCATCTGGGTCACGTCGAGCCTCTGGTACTTCACGAACGTCGAGCTCGCGTTCTGATGAGCCGCGCGTGGAGACCCGTCGTCGTGGGAGCGGCAGTCGTCGTCGTCACTTTCGTCCTCGCGCAGGCGCAGGTCTTCGAGCCCGATGCGCCGGCGGGGACGACGGGACCGGGTAACGCCGAGCGCGGTGCGCTCGTCTTCGAGGAATCCTGTTCCGGTTGCCACGGGAGCGGAGGCGTGGGAGGGAGCCCAGGTCCGCGCCTCGTCGGAAGTGGACTCGACGCCGCGGAGGTCGCTGCGGTGATCGAGCAGGGGGCGGGGGTCATGCCTGCCGGGCTCGTGTCGGGGCAGGACCGGGACGACGTCGCCGCATACGTCGCGTCGATCGCCGCGTCCTAGCGCGGGATAGGCTCGTTACATGGAGGTCGAGGCCCGGATCGCGCGCCTGCAACTGGCCGAGACCTTCGTGATCGCGCGCGTCGCAACCGATCACGCCGACGTCGTCCACGTCGCTGTGAGCCACGACGGCGTGACCGGGTACGGCGAGGCGGCGCCGATCGAGCGGTACGGCGAGTCCGTCGAGTCGGCCAAGGCGTTCGTCGACGAGCATGCCGGGTTGCTCGGGGAAGACCCGTTCGCTCTCGAGGAGATCGGTGAGCGGCTCGCCGAGGTCCCCGGCGAGCAGGCGGCGAAGGCGGCGATCGACGGAGCCCTGCACGACCTGCACGGGAAGCTCGTCGGCATGCCCGCGTTCCGGCTCCTCGGAGTGCCTCGGGCCGGCCCGCCCACGTCGTGGACGGTGTGGCTCGGCGACCCGGACGACATGGCTCGCCGGGCGGAGGCGGCAGCGCCGTCCTACCGGCGCCTGAAGCTCAAGCTCGGCGGGGGAGACGGGCTCGACGTCGAGCGCGTGCGCGCCGTTCGGAGCGTGACCGACCTGCCGCTCCAGGTCGACGTCAACGAGTGGTGGTCGCTGGACGAGGCGCTCGACGCGCTTCCTCGGCTCGCGGAGCTCGGAGTCGAGTACTGCGAGCAGCCGCTACGCGCGGGCGACGAGGGCGGACGCGTGCTCGAGCTGCGCTCCCCGCTCCCGATCTTCGTCGACGAGGACTGCCACACCCTCGCCGACGTCGCCCCCTGCGCCGAGATCGCGCATGGGATCAAC
>JBOHBD010000389.1:0-4075 GCA_050698195.1 Gaiellaceae bacterium | reverse complement strand
CGTCCGCTTCGCTCCGAGCCCTACCGGTTCGCTCCATCTCGGAAACGCGCTCACGGCCGTCGCCAACCGCGGCTTCGCGGACGGGCACAGCGGGTTTCTCGTGCTGCGGATCGACGACACGGATCCCACCCGGACGGTCGAGGGCGGGGAAGCCGCGATGCTGGACGATCTCGCCTGGCTCGACATTCGCTTCGACGAGGGGCCGGTCCGGCAGAGCGAGCGAGGATCGCTCTACGCGGAGGCCGCCGGCCGCGCACTCGACGCCGGGGCGGCCGAGCGCGACTCAGACGGCGCGGTGCGGCTCATCGCCGACGGGACCACGCTCCTGCGTCCAGACGGCACCGCGACCTACCAGCTCGCGTCGGTCGTGGACGATCTCGAGCTCCGGATCACTCATGTGATCCGCGGCTCGGACCACCGCCCCAACCTCGAGCTTCACCGTCGGATTGCGCGGGCGGTCGGCGGCGAGCTTCCGAAGGTGATCCACCACGGCCTCGTCCTCGGCCCCGACGGTAAGAAGCTCTCGAAGCGGCACGGCCACGCCTCGATCGCGGAGCTTCGCGACGAGGGATTCCCGCCCGAGGCGGTGCGGGCCTACCTCGATGAGCTCGGCCTGCCCGAGCACGACGTCCACCTCGATCTCGCACGACTCAGGCGGCTTGCCACCGATGCGATTGCGGCGATGCCGGACGAGGAGCTGGCAGCCGCGGCCGGCGCGCCGGTCGATGCGGTGCCGGTCCTGCGCGGTGCACGCTCACTCGTCGAGGCACGGGAGTACGCACGCCTCGTCCTCGAACCGGCGCCGGTCGGGCTTCGGGCCGATGCGCGTCCAACGCTCGACCGGTTCGCCGAGCTCAGGGGCGCGGCCGGGGAGCGCCTGTCCGCGGACGAGTCGCGGGCGCTGCTCCGCGAGCTGAAAGCGATCGGCGGGGATCTCCGCGCGCTCAGGCTCGCCCTCACCGGAGTTCCGACCGGGCCCGAGCTCTGGGCGGTCCTCGCGGCAGTGCCGAAAGACGAGGCGCTCGCGCGCGCGAATCGCGCCTGAGAGCGTGGATACGATCGGCCGGTGCGCCTCTACGACACCCTCACGCGCGGCCTCGTGGAGCTCCCCCCGCCGCCGGGGCCGATCGGTATGTACGTCTGTGGACCGACGGTCTACCAGCGAGCCCACGTCGGAAACGCACGACCCTTCGTCGTCTTCTCGTGGCTCGCGAGGTGGTTGCGCGAGACCGGTTACGCCGTGACGTTCGTCCACAACATCACCGACGTCAACGACCGGATCTACGAAGCGGCTCCCGGCAGGAGCGCTGAGCTCGCTCGCGACGCGACCGCCTGGTATCTGCAGGACACCGGCGATCTCGGCCTGGACATGCCGGATGAGCTGCCGCTCGCGACCGAGACGATCCCCGAGATCGTCGCGCTGATCTCGGAGCTGGTCGAATCCGGGCACGCGTACGCGGTCGACGGCGACGTGTACTTCCGGGTCGGACGTTTCGCCGAGTACGGGCGGCTCTCCGGGCAGAAGCCGGACCAGGTCGAGGAGCAGGAGCCGAATCCGCTCAAAGAGGATCCGCGCGACTTCTCCCTCTGGAAGGCGAACAAGCCCGGAGAGGACACGTCGTGGGCCTCCCCCTGGGGGAGTGGGCGGCCCGGCTGGCACATCGAGTGCTCGGCCATGGCCGAGAAGACGCTCGGGCCGGAGTTCTGGATACACGGCGGCGGTCTCGATCTCGTCTTCCCGCATCACGAGAACGAGCTCGCGCAGTCTCGCGCCGTCGGGCGGCCCTACGCCCGGATCTGGATGCACAACGGCATGCTCGAGCTCGGGGGCGACGAGATGCACAAGTCGCTCGGGAACGACGTCTCGCTTCGGAACGTGCTCGATACGTGGGGACGGGAGGCGACGCTCGCCTACTTCCTCACCGGCCACTGGCACGGGCCGATCGACTTCTCCGACGACGCGATGCAGGCCGCGACCGCCCGCTCGAACGGCTTTCGAGAGGTGTTTCGCAATCCGAACGAGCCCGCACCGGCCGGCGCCTGGGAACGGTTCGCCGCGGCTCTCGAGGACGACTTCTCGACGCCGGCGGCGCTCGCGGTCATGCACGAGTGGCGCGACCACGAGCTCCTGCGACTCGCGCTCGGCGTCTTCGGGCTCGAATCGCTCGCGGAGCAGGAAGATGCCCCCGCGGAGGTCGTCGAGCTCGCCGAGCGGCGCCAGGCGGCACGGGAGTCCCGCGACTTCGACGAGGCGGACCGGCTGCGGGACGAGCTCGAGGCAGCGGGGTGGGAGGCGCGAGACGAGCCGGGTGGCTACCGGCTCGTGCCGCGGCGGTGACGCGCGAACTCGTCTACGGGCGCCGCCCGGTTCGCGAGCTCTATCGCGGCCCACGCGAGGCGCTCGAGACGTGGGTGACGGAACGCGCCGCCGCGCAGATTCCGTGGCTGGAGTCGGGACCACGCGCACAGGTCAAGCCGGAGCGCACATTGACCGAGGCGGCGGGCACGCGCGACCACCAGGGCGTCGTGGCGTGGTGTGAGCCCTTCCGCTACACCGATGCCTACGAGCTCACGCGGGCGGAGGCGCCCCTTCTCGTCTGCCTCGACCAGGTCACGGACCCGCACAACCTGGGCGCCGTGGCGCGGAGCGCGGAGGGGGTGGGGGCCACGGGCGTCGTGCTTCCGGCTCACGGTTCCGTTCGCGTGACGCCGGCTGTCTGCCGCGCGTCGGCGGGCGCGGTCGAGCACCTGCCGGTGGCCGTCGTCCCGAACCTCGCTCGCTACCTCGGGGAGGTGAAGGGGCCGGACCTCTGGGCTTACGCCGCCGACTCCGAAGGGTCGCTCTCGATGTGGCAGGCCGATCTCACCGGAGGAGTCGCGCTCGTGCTCGGCGCCGAGGGGAAGGGCGTGCGCCCGCTCGTCCGAAGGACCTGCGACGCAGTCGTCTCGATCCCGCTCGCGGGGAAGGTCGGCTCGCTCAACGTCAGCGTCGCCGCCGCGGTGCTCCTCTATGAGGCCCGCCGCCAGCGCGGCGCGCCGTAGGGCGCCGCCCCGCGCCCGGCTTCCGTCTCCGTCCCCGTCCCCGTCCCCGTCGAGGCAACGCAAGACGAAGCCAAGTTACAACTTGTAACTTGGTGTCGGGAAGCCGCTTGCGTGCGAGCTTCAGGGACCACCATGCCCGAACCGACCCTGTACCTCTTCGACGGCTACAACCTGCTGAACGCGGGCGAGCTCGCGGACCGGGAGGGACTCGTCGACATGCTCGCGAGCTTCGTGGCCGAACACGGTGCGCGTGGCACCGTCGTGTTCGACGGCGTCGGCGAGGAGCGGGAGATCGGCCCTCTGTCGATCCGCTTTGCGCCTCACGCCGACGACCTGCTCGAACGGCTGGCCGCCGAGCATCGTGGAACCGAGCTCGTATGCGTCGTCTCCTCGGACGACGCCGTGCGGAGGGTCTCGGGCCAGGAGACGCGCAAGCTCACGTCGAAGGCTTTTCTCGCGGAACTCCAGCCCGCCCGCCATCGCGACCACCGGCACGAGGGCGCAGGCGGTCGCGTCGGTGACCGGCTCGACCCGGAGACGCGCGAGCAGCTCGAGCGCCTGCGGCGAGGCGGACAGAAGCAGACGTAGCGTCCCGGGTCGTCGCTGCGGCTGCGACGACCGGGCCCGTCCGCGAGACGCGTTACGCCGCGGCCTGCGGGGCGGGTTCGGCCGACCGCTCGTGCTCGAGCCGGGGGAGCCAGTCGAGCCAGCGGGGCAGGTACCAGTTCCAGCGACCGAGCAGCTTCATCGTCGCGGGCAGGAGGACGGCCCGCACGATCGTGGCGTCGACGAGGATCGCCACCGCCAGCCCGAAGCCGATCTGCTTCATGTCGACGGTCGAGAGGGTGACGAAGATCGCGAACACGGCGACCATCACGAACGCGGCCGCCGAGACGACTCCCGCCGTGCTCTTGATCCCGGCCGCGACGGCGTCCTCGGTGGACATCCCGCGGTCGTACAGCTCGCGAACGCGGCTCAAGATGAAGACGTGGTAGTCCATCGAGAGGCCGAAGAGGATCACGAACATGAAGAG
>JBOHBD010000388.1:0-3082 GCA_050698195.1 Gaiellaceae bacterium | reverse complement strand
ATCCGGGCTGGTGACCACCTCGCGTGCCATCGCGGTCTGCTCGCTCGACACGTTCCGCTCGAGGATGGCCTCGCCGGGAAGAGCGGGCGCGTTCGAGCCGCGTCCCCCCTCTACGAGTGCGAGTGCCCTCCGCTCGACTGCAAGCAGCTCGTTCGTCGTGAACCAGGCGGGGCGGCCCGGCTGAGACTCCGCGCCGACGGGCTCGAGCTCCGGCGCGCGGGAGAATCGACGCGCAAGCTCGCGGACACGCTCGGCGGAGGCTCCGCTCACGTGGGCCTGCGCCCAGGCCATCACCAGCTCGGGCTCGGAGAACGCGGTCCGGTTCGCCGTCATCCCGTCGGGCCCGACCAATGCGCGGGCCACCCGCTGCAGCTCGTGGCGAGACGGCTTGCGGAGCCGTGAACGGTGGAGGACGGTCTTCAGCTCCCGATTGCCGAGACCGTGTTCAGCGGCGCGTGCCCGCCAGTCGTCGCGGAGCAGGGCAAGGTCGATGTGCTCCTTCCGTTCCCGTGTCTCGCGCGCGGCGGCCTGGGCGGCGCGCCAGCTGGTAGCCCCCCAGTCTGCGGTTCGCTCGAGCACTTGACGGCGCCGCTGCGAGAACTCCCGGAGCACCTCGCGCGGCATCCCTGCGATCTCGGCCATTCCCTTCTCCGGCCGCTCCCAGGCGACGCCGAGCGACCGCGTCAGCTCGGCGCGCAGGTGCGCCTGATAGAGGTACCCGGCTGCGAGGCGGTACGTGCGCAGGATCGGGGCGCCGTCGAGCGCACGCCACTTGCCGTCGCTCGGGCTCATCGCCATGTTCCCGACGATCACGTGCGTGTGCAGGTGCGGGTCCTGCGCCCGTGACGTGCGGTGCTGGTACGCGGCGGCGACGAACCCGGTGGCGTGCTCGCGCTGAACACCGTTCCTGCCGCGTCGGGTGACGCAAGCCTCCTCTTCGAGGTACGAGAGTGCGGCCTGCCAGGCCGCGGTGTGAGCCTGGTTGACGGCGAGACGGGTGTTCTCCGTGCCGAGGGCGTGGAGGAGGCTGACGCTCTTCGGGACCGAGAAGACGAGGTCGTAGCCACCGACCGGGTCGAGCGCCTTTGACTCGATCGACCGCTCGCCGGACTCCGGGTCGATTCGCTCGATCGCGATTTGCCGCCGCTTCGGAGGCTTGCGGACCTGGAAGCCACTCGCCGGGTCGACGCCGCGAACGAGCCTCGCGAGTTGCCCATCCTGCACGACGCCTCCGAGACCGAGCTGGGCGGCTCCTCGGCCTACCCAGATCCCGGGCGACTCGCCGCGGCCGTCGTAGTAGTCGTCGAGGCCCGTGGCAACGGAGCGCTGGTAGTAGAACTCCTGCCCCGGTGTGAGTTTGGAGATGCTCAGCATAATGTTACAAAGGCATCGCGATGCATATGTGTCTCTCGTGCTGTTTAGGGTAGTTGGGCCAGCAGACGGAGCCACCCAATGCCAGCCTGCCGTCCGGAGACGGCTGCCCATTTTTTCGCTCCCCCAGCGCGTTCGTGCGTCGTGACCTCGCTCAGCCGCGTTGCAGCACGTCGGCGACGTGGCTGAGGATGTGGATGTAGCGAAGCGCCATCGCCGCCGCGAGGATGAGGGGCACGGTCGCGAGGTAGACGAACCCCGGCGCTCCGAGCGCACGCGCCAGGGTCCGCGCGAAGCCCGGAGGATGCGGGTTGCCGGCGGGGGCCGACACGGGTGCCCGCACCGTCCGCAGGAGCAGCTGTGTGCCCGTGACCAGAAGCGCGGCAAAGAGCCCCAACTTGACGATCAGAATCGCTTCGTAGAGCGCTCCGTACGGGACGTCGGTGAGCTGCCGCACGTCGCTCGGCCGCCACGCGAGCGGAAACGGCGTTACGACGAGCATGTTGTAGATCCCGGTCAGCACGATCCAGGGCACGAGGCTCCAGTGCAGCCAGGCGCCCCACTCGCCGTAGGCGTCTCGCACCTTCCCCCGGACCCCATCCGCAAGGACGCCGGGATCGGTCCCCAGCGCGACGAGCATCACGAGAACGCCGACGATCCATCCGAGCGCGGCGAGGCCGTGCACCCAGAGGATCGCCATCGACACGTAGTCGCGGTCGCTCAGCTCGTCCTCGAGGCGGGTCGGAAGCGGCTGGAGGTCGGGCGTCCCGGGCTCGACCGGCGACGCGCCGACCCCTCCCCCGTCGACGGTGGCCTGCAGGCTCGAGCGCGCTGCGACCACCCGCTCGCCCGAGACGGCGATCGAGACCGTCCAGCGGGCGGGCATGGCGAAGCGCACGCGCGCCCGGTAGAGGCCGGGAGCAGTCTCGCTCAGTGGCCACGGCGCGAGCCGCATCAGGTGTGGCTCGTTCATCTCTGCGGTCGCGACGACGGTCGCGCCCCGCACCAGCTTGCCGCTGTCGAGGTCAGTGAGGCGCACATCCAGCAGGCGGACCGTCCCGGGATCTGCGCTGAGAGCGGCAGCGATGCGGGGCTCCGCCTTGCCGCCTTGGTGTGCCTGCGCGAGCGGAGCGACACTGAGCGCGGCGAGTGCGAGTGCCGCGAGCACGAGTGAGCGAATCACGCCGGCGCCTCTATCTCGATCGGCTCGTTCAGGCCGAAGAACCGGTGGCGCATGAAGTGCCCCTGGGAGAGCATCTCCGCCTCGACGACACGGCCGTCGCGCGCGACGAAGATCCGAAACCAGGCCGGAATGGAACGATCGAAGGCAGCGAGGACGGAGACCGGGATGCCGGCAACCCGCGTCCTCCCGAGCAGGCGCGCGTTCCGCGACCCCTCCCAGACGTAGCTCGGTACCCGCACAGCCGGGATCGGGCTCTCGACCCATCGCGTCCCTTCGAGATCCCAGCGCCGATCGCCGATGAGGATCGTCCTCTGGCCCTGCGAGGTCCGAAAGCTCAACCGGTCCGGAGCTTGCATCGCATAGCGCGTGCGCACGCTGGATCCGAGCCCGGCGGTCAGCGATTCCGCGTACTGGACCGAGCGCAGAGCCCGCATCCGTCGATCGGCGTTCCGAAGAAGGGCCGAGCCGTCCGGCGGCAGTCGCGCTGGCAGGCGTAATCGAAGCGTGACGCCGGGCGCGCCCGTCCGC
>JBOHBD010000387.1:0-6422 GCA_050698195.1 Gaiellaceae bacterium | reverse complement strand
GCCCTCCACGAGGCGGCCGTCGAGCTCGCGCTCGCCCGGCTCGCCGGGCGAACGGACGCGCATCGGGCGGGTGGACGCGCGGAGCGGCAGCTCGAGCTCCTCGGCGTGCGCGTGAGCCCGTCGGGACCGGCGGGCATCCTCCGGCAGATCGCGGCGGTCCGGGACGTCCCGCTCGCGATCGAGACCCTGGGCGGCTTCCGCGTCTTCCGCTCGGGGTCGCTGGTCCCCGCGACCACCTGGCAGTCGCAGAAGGCGCGGGATCTCCTGAAGATCCTGCTCGCACGACGAGGCGCGGCCACGCCGCGCGACGTCCTCATGGAGGCGCTCTGGCCGGGGGAGGAGCGAAGCAGGCTCGCCAACCGCCTCTCGGTTGCCCTCAGCACCGCGCGCTCGGTGCTCGAGCCGGAACGCACCGGAGAGGAGAGCCAGGTGCTCTGGGCGGACAAGCGGGCGGTGGGCCTCGACCTCGAGAGCGTCGTCGTCGACGTGGAGGAGTTCCTCGCGGAGGGGACCGAGGGCCTCGAGTTGCGGGCGGCGGGCAGCGCGGGTGCGCTCGAGCGCCTCGAGCACGCGGTCGCGCTGTACCGTGGCGACTTCCTCGAGGGAGACGCGTACGAGGACTGGGCGGCGCCGCTACGCGAGGAGGCGCGGGCGCTCTACGCGGAGGTGACGCACGCGCTCGCGGAGGACGCCTCGGCGGGCGATCAGCACGAGCTTGCCGCTCGCTACTACCTGCGCATCCTCGGCCGGGATGCCCACGACGAGGCAGCGCACCTCGGCCTCGTCGCCAGCCTCGCCGGCGCCGGCCGGCACGGAGAGGCGAGGCGCCGGTACGGCGTCTACTGCCGGCGCATGGAGGAGATCGGCGTCGAGGCGGCGCCGTTCCCTGCGCGACCGCCTGCTGCGCCTTAAGACCACCGTAAGAGGGCCCCACGACGATGGGGCCGTGTCCAGGCGAGGAAACGACGACAGGCTCTCGCGGCGACCCTCGGCCGCGATGGTGGTCGCGTGCGTGGCGCTCGCCGTATCGCTCAGCGGGACGGGCTACGCGACCGTCAACCTCGCCCGCGACAGCGTCGGAACCGTCCACCTGAAGAAGAACGCCGTCACCTCCGCGAAGGTGCGGAACGGCACGCTGCTGCTCGCCGATCTCGCGCGCCCCGCACGGTCGAAGCTCAGAGGCCCGAAGGGTGACCCCGGCTCGCCTGGTCCTAGAGGCGACAGAGGCGAGAAGGGCGCGAAGGGGGACAAGGGGGACAAGGGGGACAAGGGGGACAAGGGCGACCGGGGTGCGACCGGGTCACCCGGGCTCAGCGAGTTCCAGGTCGTGCAGACGCAGTCGGCATTCGACTCCACGAGCCCGAGATCCCAGCTCGCGGCCTGCCCACAGGGAAAGCGGGCGATCGGTGGCGGCGCGCAGGTCGCCGGGCCCGGGTCATCGAGCGTCTCGATCGTCAGGAGCCGTCCGCTTGAAACGCATAGCTGGTTGGCCAGTGCCGTGGAGGTCAATGCGACGACCTCGGGCTGGGTGCTCATCGTCTCGGTCACCTGCGCCAAGGTGTCCTAGGGGCGACTTGGGGCTGCGTCGGCAGGCTGGGAGCATGAAGGCGTTCGTGATCCGCGTCTGGACGCCCGGAGCCGACGAGGTCGAGGCCCACGGCTTCGCGTCCGATCTGCACGGTGTCGTGGAGCCGGTCGGGTCCCGGGAGCCGAAGCCGTTCAAGAGCGGCGTCGAGCTCCTCGCCTTTCTGCGCGGCCAGGTGCAGGGGATCGGCCACGAGCAGGCGGCCGGGGGACGGCGACGATGACGCAGCGCGAGCGGTGGGGAGGGGTCTTGCTGACGGCGGGGCTGCTCGCGCTGCTCGTCGTCGCCGGCGCGGGCGCGAGACCCCTGCTCGCAGTGACGATCGCGACCGCCCCGTCGGACCCGTCGACCTCGACGGAGGCGACGTTCGTCTTCTCGGCCGATGCTCGCGGCGCAGCCTTCACCTGTTCGCTCGACGCGGCTCGTGCGACGACGTGCCGCTCGCCGCTGACATACCGGGGGCTCGCGCTCGGCCGCCATACGTTCGTGGTCACCGCCGCCCGCGGCCGGGAACGCGCGACGGCGCGGCACTCGTGGACGATCGTCCCGCCGCCGCCCCCCGACGAGCCCGAGCCGGGGTGGCTGACCGTCATGGTCGAGGGAAGCGGGGCGGTCGAGAGCGCTCCGGCGGGGATCTCCTGTCCGCCGGCTTGCTCGAGCACCTTCGCACCGGGAAGCTCCGTCCTGCTGACTGCGGACGGGCAGGCCGGCGCCCGACTCGGACAGTGGGCCGGTGCCTGCGCCGGACGAGGGAGCTCGTGCACGGTGACGGTGCGGGCGAGCACCTTCGTCAAGGCGGCGTTCGTCCCGGCGCGAACGCCGCCCGATGCACGCCGAGTCGACCGCGATCGCGATCGAGTCCCGGACGTCCGGGACGAGTGCCCGGAGACGGCGCGGGGAGTGCGAACGCTCGTCTACGGGTGCTCGGTCCTCGACCTCATGCGGAACGCTCAGCACCTTCTCGGGCGGCTCGGGCTCTACGACGGACGTGCCGGGGATGCGCGGCGCATCCGCGGGATCGCTCCGTTCCGCGCGGTCCATCGCAGCCTCGTGCGGAACCTCGCTCGGATCCGCACGGGTGCGCAGCGGGCCGAGCGGGGCGATCTCTGCGGCGCGGCGGCGATCGTCCGGACCGGCGCCAGCGCCATGAGAGCAGCTGCCCGAGACAGCGCGAAGCGCGTCTCGAGGATGCAGGTGGCCCTCGAGCGCTCGCCCGACGTCGACGACGCCTCGGAGAAGGACCTGCAGCACGCGGGGTTGCGGTACCGGCAACGTCTCGTCGAGCGGGCGGGCACGGAGGCCGACCACGTCCGGAAGGCGTTCGACGGCGCCTGCGCGCGGCTCGGCAAGCGACAGGTCTTCCAGGGCCGGGTCGCGCGGATCGACGCCGCCGCCGGGCTCCTTCGCCTCGCGGGTGGCCGGCTGTTCGCGCTGCCGCCGGGAGGGTTCAGCGGGAAGGGGCTTGCGGAGGGCGCAGGGGCGCGGCTCGTCGTGCGCGAGATGAAGGGCGGGGCTCCGGTCGTGACGTCGGCCGTCGGGCTCGACTTTGCGACGGTCGCCGCGAGCTCGCCCCCGTGCGTCTCGCTGCGCTTCGCGCCACCGCAGGACTGGCTCGCGCCCAATCCGGTGGTCCACTCGACGCTCGGCTATCTCGCGAGCGGCGTCTACTGGCTCGAGGAAGGCGTGCGATTCGCGACAACACCGGAGTGCCCGGCGGGACAGCACGCCCGCTACAGCCTCCGGGTCGTGTTCTCGGCCCCGGGCGAGCCGACGAAGACGATCTCCGATCTCACGTCCGACGACGGCGTCGTCGGCGGCATCCCGATCTCCGGGAGCTCGAAGACGTGGACGATCACGGTGACCGAGCGGAGACAGGGCAACAGCTGTCCTCCGCCGGGCGACCAGCCTCAGCCGTTCCGCCTGCCGCCGCGGTCGGGAAGCGGGGGCGCGGGCGCGTACTCCGCACGGCGTCCCCACTCGATCGCCAAGAGCTTTCCGTGCCCGGTCGTCGACGTCCGCACGACGACGTACCCGGCGAAGTTCCTCCCGCCCGGCGCCTACGCGACGGCGCTCTACGACGAGACCATCCTCGCCGTGAACGAGAACGGATTCGACACGACGAAGGTCTTCGTCGTGGGGAAGCATCCGACCGCGTTCGGCGCCACGTTCGAGGCGGACGGCTACGGCACGACCGGCGCCGATCCGCCGTTCGCGTTCAAGACGATCCACCTGAACGAGCCCTTCGGGGTTCGGCCCGACGACTGGTACAGCATCTACCCGTACGCCACGACCCCCGGGTTCATCCTGTACGACATCGGGGTCGACCACTTCGCGGGGCTCGTGTGGCCGCGCATCGTGGGGACCCGGAACGGCAGCCCGTTCCGCTACCGGGCCAAGCTGCCCGAGCTCGTGAAGGACCTCCTGCCTGGGTGCGCGGGCGAGACCTGCTTCTACCGCCTGCCGTGGAAGGCGGGTGACAGCGAGAAGACCACCCAGGGCAACAACCAGCCTGCCAGCCACAACGGCACCCAGGCATACGCCTTCGACTTCGTCCACGAGGACGGAGAAGGGATCTACGCGACGCGAGGCGGCATCGTCGGCGACGTCGTCGAGTCCCTGTCCGCGAACTGCGTGCGGCCTGCCGACTGCCCGGCCAACTACGTCCGCATCGACCACCAGGACGACACCTACTCGTGGTACGCGCACGTCCGGAAGAACAGCGTCCTCCCGGTCGTGGGCCAGAAGGTCTTGCGGGGCCAGAAGATCGCGACCGTCGGCAACGTCGGCCGCTCGGACAGGCCCCACCTGCACTACCAGGTCTCGGCGGACAAGACGAACACGATCTACGGGCAGACGACGAACATCTGCTTCGAGGTCATCTGGTTCAACGTCGAAACGGGGGACCCCGTCGTCGACCCGTGCTACGTGCCCCTCACCGGCTACTTCCACCAGTCGACGAACGGCTGAAGGGAGGAGACATGAACACCGTCCGCGCAGCCTTCCTCGTCGCCCTCGGGGCACTTCTCGCGAGCGGTGTCGTCTGGGCGCAGAGGACGCCCGAGATCACGGCGTGTGTCGAGCCCCGTACGAGCTATCTGAAACACGGTGGGGACTGCGGCGGCCAGATCTTGACCTGGAACACGCAAGGGCCGCAGGGCGCTCAGGGCCCTGCGGGGCCTCCCGGCCCTGCCGGCCCCCCGGGTGCGGCGGCGCTCGCGTCGAAGCACGTGCTCGTCACGGCCAACAGCGCGATCAACAAGGCGTCTGCCCACTCCACAAGTGCGAGGTGCCCAGCGGGAGCGACCGTGCTGTACGGCGGCGCCGGGCTGATCGCAAACGGGAAGCCGGACCACGCTCGGCTGCTCGTGACGTACAGCCGCCCCTCGCTCCTGCAGGGTGTGCCGAGGGGCTGGAGCGTCGGCGCGGTCAGGGTGGAGCCGGACCGGCGCGCCGGTCTCGCCGCGTTCTTCCTCGCACGCGCCGAGAAGTCGGCGTACGCGGTCGCGTACGCCGGCACCTTTACCGTCATGGGCGAAGAGGGCCGGAAACTCCTTGCCCCGCACCACCAAGCGGCCGTCGGGCAGTTCGCCCAGGCGATCGCCGCCGCGAAGGAGGCGGCTGGGCTCCCGCCCACGCCCGAGCCGCTCTCACGGTGGGGCGTGCAGGCCTGGGTCCTCTGCGCCGTGCAGAGCGCCGAAGCGCGACGCGGATGAGCGACCGACCGACACCCCTCCCCGACTCCTTGCCGGAGGTAGTCAGTCAGCGTCGTCGAAGGGACAATGGAAGAACAGGGGGTGAGTCCGAGACGGGGGCACGCACGCTAGTACTCCTCGTCGCTCTCCTGGCGCTGTCGGCGGCGGTAGGAGCGAGCGCAGCGAGAGACGAGGAGTCCAGGTTCAAACTCTTCCTGGTTCCGTGCCTGCCGCTCGGAGAGGACGACGCCGGTGGCGAGGCGGAGTGGGAGAGCGATACCGAGATCCTGAAGGTGGAGCTGTGGGGGGCGACCGAGCTCGCCGGCGAGACGCTCGACGTGTTCATCCGCCTGACGCGCGAGGGTGTGCGCGAGTTCCTGCTCGCCGGCAGCGTCGAGATCGACAATGATGGCTCTACTGCGGCGAGGGCAGCACTCAGGTTGGAAATGCCCGAGGCTCTCGAAGTGGAGTCAATCGTTCTCCCGCCCGGTGATCGCTTTCAGAGCGTCCTCCTCGCGAGCGACAGCGACGACTGTGATCGACCGTAAGCGCGCCCGTGAGATCTTCCCTTCAGGCTTGTCCGAACTGGCCGAGCTACGCCTGTCCGCCGTTCTGGGGACGGGCATCGTCCTGGTCGTCTCGAGCGACTCCGATTGTGGACGAAACTAGCCGTCGCCCGAGACCGCCGTGCCCGACCGCGACTTCCACATCGCGTGGAGTGGCTCACACGTGAGAGCGAGGCAGCCATGGCTACCGCCGTGACGCTCGACTGGTCGGATCCGGCCTTCCTGGCCGATCCCTACCCGTCCTACCACCGCCTGCGCGACACCGATCCGGTCCATTGGCACGAATCGGGGTT
This sequence comes from Gaiellaceae bacterium, assembly GCA_050698195.1. Taxonomy (GTDB): domain Bacteria; phylum Actinomycetota; class Thermoleophilia; order Gaiellales; family Gaiellaceae; genus GMQP-bins7. The sequence goes on along the minus strand of JBOHBD010000387.1, from coordinate 286 downwards.
CTGGCTCGTCACGCGCTACTCGGATGCCGTCGCGATGCTGCGCGACCCTCGCTTCCTCCGTCCGCGGGCTCAGGTGGTGGAGGACCCCGAGACGCCCGTCGACGGGAGCCAGCTCAGTCCTCGCCAGTTCCTCCAGGCCTACGGGATCCTGTGGCGGAATCCGCCCGACCACACGCGCCTGCGCCGCCTGCTCACCAAGGCGTTCACGCCGAGCGTGGTCGACGGGCTCCGGCCCCCTATCCAGGCGATCGTGGAGCGGATTCTCGACGACTGCGAGGACCGGGGC
>JBOHBD010000386.1:0-3622 GCA_050698195.1 Gaiellaceae bacterium | reverse complement strand
GCGGTCGCAGAGCGGGAACCAGGGCGGGCACGAGCGACCGCACGAACGGCAGCGACCGAGCGTCGGCGACTCCACCTCGAGCCGCAGCCGGGTGACGACGCGCGCCGCGGCGGCTTCCTCGAGCGCTGCCGCGCGCTCGATCGTGACGCCGCCCACTCCCGGGTACTGGAGCGCGAACCAGCGCAGGACGCTCGCCTCGCGGCCGGCCTGCTCGGCATCCTCGAGCGTCGCGCCGCGCAGCCGAGCCGTGTCCAGGAGGAAAGTGAGGTGGGGGCGTGCGACGCGGTCGCCCGCGATCGCAAGCGCCAGCGTTGCCAGCAGCTCGAGACCGTCTTCGTCGACGGGCGCGTTGACGAGCTTCCAGGTGTCCTCGATCGAGAGTCGGCGGTCGCGTTGCACGAGCCGGCGCTGAACTGCCTCCAGGCGCGCCCGGATGGGTTGCAGCGACTCGACCGCGAGCCAGCTCTCGTACGCCCACTCGCGGATCGCGACGCGGTGCCACGCGACGAGAGCGGCGTCGAGCTGGAACGGGTCGTCGACGCCGAGGTCCGAGAGGCGAGGGCGAATACGAGCCTCGTCGACGACGCGGTAGCCCCAGTGCTCCCCGGGAAGCGGTACGTGCGGCTCGAGCGCGGACTCGACGAGCTCGGGATCCGCCGCTCCCCAGCCGAGCCCCGTCAGCACGCCCACATGGCCGCGCTCGACGAGCCCGAAGCGGCCGGCGCGGCCGGCAATCTGGGCGAGCTCCCACGGAAGGAGATCGCGGCGCGACTCTCCGTCGAACTTCGTCGTCTCCGCGAAGAGCAGCGTCTCGCAGGGGAGGTTGACCCCGTGTCCGAGCACGTCGGTCGCCACGCACACGTCGGCCGCTCGCGAGAGAAAACGGTCGATCTCCTCGCGTCGCGACCCGAGCGGCATCGCGCCGTAGAGAACCGCTACGCGGCGCGGGTGCAAGCGGTTCACCTCTCCCGCCAGAGCGAGCACCGCCTTCCGGCTGAAGGCGACGACGACGGTCCCCGGCCCGAGCGACCGGAGGGTCCGCTCACCGATCCACTCGAGCGGCAGCTTGCGATCGAAGACCTTGAGCTCGGCCTCCGGAAACGCGCGCTCGAGCAGAGGAAGGGCGTCGAGCGCGCCCAGCAGGAGGATCTGGCGGTAGTCACCGGCGAGCAGGAGCCGCGTCCACGCCGACCCTCGTTCGTCGTCGTCCGCCCACTGGATCTCGTCGAGGACGAGCAGCTCCCCTGACTGCGGCGCCATCTCGACCGTGCAGCAGACGATCGGCGCGCGCTCGTTGACCCGCTCCTCGCCGGTGACGAGGCCGACCTTCTCGTAGCCGAGCCGCTCGCCGAGCCTGCGGTGCGCCTCCTGGGCGAGCATCCGCAGCGGTCCTGCGTAGACGCCCTCGCCCGCAGCCGCGAGCTCCTCCAGCGCGGCGTACGTCTTCCCCGAGTTCGTCGGGCCGAGATGAGCGACGACGCGCTCCGGCTCACGCTCGCGCGCGGGAAGCGTGATCGTGACGTTCCGCTCCGCGTGGCGCGCGGCGCTCGCCGGGCGCCGCCGTTGCGCGCGCTCCGAACGGCTCGGCCGCTTCTGCCGGCCTCCGGGGGGTCGTCGCTGCCGCATCAACTCACGGTATCCGGTCGCCGGGCGCCGAAGTTACAAGTTGTCACTTGGGCAGAACTGCATCCGGATCTGCGCGACAGGCTGACGGATCAGACGCGGAGGAACCGCCGCAGCGTGAGGGCGGAGCCGGCCGCGCCGATCGCGAGCCCGACCCCGACCAAGAGCGCCGCGGTCATGGGGAACCCGAGCGCGTGCACGTCCGGATCCTCACGCATGTTCTGCAGGATCCGCGAGATCGCGACCTCGCGGGTGAGGAAGAGGAGGACCACGGCGGCGGCCGAGCCTGCGAGCCCTGTCAGCAGGCCCTCCAGCATGAACGGCCCTCGCACGAACCAGTTCGTCGCCCCGACGAGCTTCATCACCTCGATCTCCCGGCGACGCGCGAAGATCGAGAGACGGATCGTGTTGGCGATCAGGATCGTCGAGGCGGCGAGGAGTATGAGCACCGCGATCAGGGACACGATCTGGATCGCGCGCGCGACCTGGAGGATCCGTCGCGACGTCTCGGCGCCGTAGTTGATCGTGTCGACGCCGGCGAGCTTCGCCCTGCGCACGCTGAGCGCGATCCCTTCCGTGTCCTCGCCGTTCTTCGGAACGACGTCGAAGGACACCGGGAGGGGATTCGACGCGAGGTTCTCGGTGAGCTCCGGAGCACGCTTGCGCAGGATCTGAAGCGCCCTCTCCTTGTTGATGAACGTGATTCCGTCGTCCTTCACGCGCGCGTCGGACTCGAGGACCACGCGAACCGCGTTGATCTGCTTCTCGGTCGCCTCGGCGGAGCACGCGGGGTTGTCGCTCCCGGTCGTGCAGAAGAAGACGTGAACTGCGAGCTCGCGCTTTTTGTCGTCGGACCACGACACGAGCCACGTGCCGAGGCCGATGAACGCGCCGATCAGGAACATCCCGATGAGGACCGATACGGCCGAGGCGAACGTCGTCGAGAGGTTCGCGGCGATGGAGCGGAGGGCCTCCCCGAAGATGAGCCGGGCGCGCGTCACGCTTCGGCGTATCCCCCGCGCCGCTCGTCCCGGACGAGCCTGCCGCTCTCGAGTGCGATCACGCGCTTCCGCATCTTGTCCACCATCTCGCGATCGTGGGTGACCATGAGGATCGTCGTGCCCGTGCGGCTGATGCGGTAGAGGAGCTGCATGATCCCGACCGACGTGTCGGGGTCGAGGTTCCCGGTCGGCTCGTCGCAAACCAGTAGCGGCGGGTGGTTGACGAACGCGCGCGCGATCGAGACGCGCTGCTGCTCGCCGCCCGAGAGCTCCTCGGGCCGGGAGTTCATCTTGTGGGCGAGGCCGACGAGGTTCATGACCTCGGGAACCTTCCGCCGGATCTGCGAGCTCGACTGCCCCTGCACACGCAGCGCGTAGGCGATGTTCTCCGCCGCCGTGCGATTCGGGAGCAGCTTGAAGTCCTGGAAGACGCAGCCGACGTTTCGCCGCAGGAGCGGTACCTTCGAGCGCTTGAGCCGCCCGAGATCGCGGCCGCCGACGACGATCCTGCCCCGCGTCGGATCGATCTCCTTGAGCAGGAGACGGATGACGGTCGACTTCCCGGAGCCGGACGCGCCCACGACGAAGACGAACTCGCCCTTCTCGATGACGAACGAGACTCCCTCGAGGGCGGTCACGCCGGGCTCGTAGATCTTCTGGACGTCCTCGAAGACGATCATCGCGGAGCCGCTCGGCTCCGTCTCGGAGGTGAGCGGTGTCGCGAGGGTCTCGGGCTCGGCCAGTGCGGTCATCGTCGTGTCTGTCTGAGAGTCGTACTCCAGCACCGGGCGAGTAGCAGACGCAGCCTGAGACGGCTGCTCCGGTTCAGGGGCGGCGCCGATTGTAGCTGACATCTCAGGCGCCGTTTTACAGGACTTTTCCCGCCGCCTTGGCGAGAAGGTAGGAGTGCACGAAGCCGTCGAGCGCCCCGTCGAGAACCGACTGCGCGTTCCCGACCTCGTGGTCGGTCCGGTGATCCTTCACGAGCTGGTAGGGGT
>JBOHBD010000385.1:0-7826 GCA_050698195.1 Gaiellaceae bacterium | reverse complement strand
GCAGGAGCTCATGCGATTGGGCGAGGAGCCCGAACAACCCGCCCCGAGCTCCGAGGACGCCGAGCCCGCGCCGGACGCGCAACAGACGGTGGCATCCGGGGACGACGTCGCCGGCGAGGCACCGCGGCGGTCCTGGCTCGACCGGCTCCTCGGCCGGTAGAGGCATCGCCCAGATCGAACAGGCAGGTCTAATAGGAACGTGGAGAAGCGCGAACGCGACGCGATCATGCGCCAGGGCGTCGTGCTGCCCGAGACCCCGAGAGATCGGCGCGACCAGGCGGGCCTCGAGGAGGACCTGCGCTCGATCCCGTTTCGAGGAAGGCCGCTCCGGCTTCGAGCCCGAAACTTCCGCCCGCGGGAGGACGCGTACCTCGCGGCTGCTCGTGGCCCCCTTCCCTACATGCTGCGCCTGCACGAGATCGAGGTGCGGATCGCGGATGCCGAGGAGCGTCTCGCGGAGGCGTGGCGAGTCCTCGCCGAGGGGTGTCAGGACGACGCCGCTCGCTTCGCGCGCGCGTGGCAATCCCTCGCCAGAGCCTGGCCGTTCTTCGAGCTGAACGACTTGATCGAGCGGCACAACCGCTGGTATCCGATCGAGTCTCGCCTGCCGATGGATCCTCGGACGGGCGACTACGCGCTCGTCAACGGCCGCGACTATCGCCTGCGGGCGCTCGACGAGGACTGGGTCCTCGAGCGCTTCCCGGCCGTGCTCGAGCCCGAGACCGTCCAGCCGTAGCCGAACGCCGACCGTCGCCAACGGTGAGAATGGCGACGTGAGTCTCGCCGAGCTCTCGATCACGATCGCGTTGCTCGGCGTGCTCGGCCTCGTCGCGCGCAGGTTCGGGCTGTCGGCGATCCCCGCGTACCTCTTTGCGGGCCTCCTCCTCGGCCCGAACGAGCCCGAGGAGCTCTCCGTCATCCGCCCATCGGAGGTCACCGAGTTCGTCGCCGAGCTCGGCCTCGTCTTCCTCCTCTTCTTCCTCGGCCTCGAGTTCACGCTCGGACGGCTCACGAGAACCGGCAGGCACCTCGGACTCGGCGGGACCGTCGATCTCGTGGCGAACGCGGGGCTCGGTCTGGTCGTCGGCGTCGCGGCGTTCGGCGCGACCTCGGCCGCGCTCGTCCTCGCCGCGTGCGTCTACGTCTCCTCGAGCGCGATCGCGGTGAAGGGCCTCATCGACTTCCGGCGGCTCGGCGACGACGAGACCGACCTCGTCCTTGCGATCCTCGTGTTCGAGGACATCGTCATCGCCTTCATGCTCGGATTCGCCGCTGCCGGCGGCGGGGAGCCGTCGGACACGCTCGTCCTCGTGGCGAAGGCGTTGGCCTTCATCACGGCAGGCCTTGCTGCGTCGCGCTGGCTCGCGGGGCCGCTCGACCGGCTGCTCGACCGGCTGCCGCTCGAGTTCTTCCTGCTCGCCGTGTTCGGCTTCCTCGTGGGGGCGGCCGCCATCGCCGAGGAGCTCGGGCTCTCCGGCGCCATCGGCGCGCTGATGGCGGGGATCGTCCTCTCGGAGACGTCGGTCCGTGAGCAGATCGAGGAGCGGTTCTTCAGCTTCCGGGACATCTTCGCCGCGCTCTTCTTCTTCGTGTTCGGTCTCTCGATCGATCTCTCGGCTATCGGCGACGTGGGCTGGATCGTCGCGCTCGCCCTGCTCCTGACGCTCGCCGGCAAGCTCGGCGCCGGGGTGCTCGCGAGCCGTCTCGGGGGGTTCACCCGCCGCCAGGGCTTCAACGTGGGAGTCGCGCTGGTCGCGCACGGCGAGTTCACGATCATCCTCGCCCAGCTCGCTTCCGAGAACCCCGCGATCGACGTGGGCCACCGCACGGACCTCGTCGCGTTCGCAGGTCTCTACGTCCTCGTCACGGCCACCGTCGGCCTCGTCCTCATGAAGGAGTCGAAGCGCCTCGGTCGCATCCTCTTCCCGATCCGTAGACTGACTCCTGAGAGCCGGTAAACGATGCCCTTCGACCTTCGAGAGACCCGCCTACCTGGCGTCGGCGTCAAGTACGGCTTCCGAACCGCTCAGGGTGGCCGCCTCTCGGTGATCATGCACAACGACGGCCAGCGCGAGATCTACTTCTACCGCCGCGGCGACGACGAGGAACCAACTGCCGTCATCGAGCTCCACGACGACGAGGCCCGCCAGCTCGGGGCGATCGTGGGAGGCGTCTTGGAACGCCCCAGGATCGTCGAGGAGCTCGAGATGGCGCTCGGCGAGCTCCAGATCGAGTGGATTCCCGTACCGGACACGAGCCCGGCGATCGGCCGCACGCTCGCCGATGCGCGCTTACGGGCACGGACGGGCGTCACGATCATCGCGATCCTACGCGAGCCGGAGCCCGTGAGCGGCGCGCAGCCCGAGGACGTGATCCAGGAACGCGACATGCTCGTCGCGGTCGGAAAGGCCGGCCAGTTCGCGAAGTTCAGGCAGCTGCTGGCCGAGGGCCCGTACGACGAGTAGAGGTCGTTCGGCGCAGCATCACACCCGAGACGCGCGGCGCGCTCGGACGAGCACGTCGACTGCGGGACGGTCGGCGTCCGCGACGTCGCGGAGCACGCGTTCGGCCTTCTCGATCTCGAGTCCCGGGACCTCCGCCGCGATGTCGTCGGGTGTACAGAGGAGAGCAGGGTCGCTCGGGCCGCCGACTCCTTCGGTCAGGTTGAGCAGATCGTGTCCGAGCAGGAGGAAGGTGCCGGCCGGAGCGACGGCTCGGGACGCGCGATCGAGGACGACGCGCCGGTCGTCCGCCGGGAGGTGCAGGTAGAGGACGAGAACGAGATCGTGGACGTCCGGCTGGGGCTCGAAGTCGAGGAGATCGGCCGCCAGGAACTCCGCCTCGACGCCCTGTCGGGCAGCGCGTGCTCGCGCTCTCGCGAGCGCGACCTCGGAGTAGTCGACTCCCAGCACCTTCCAGCCGAGACCGGCGAGCCAGATCGCGTTCTGTCCTTCGCCGCAGGCGAGGTCGAGCGCGCGGCCGGGGGTGAGCTCCGCGACCTCGGCGACGAGAAAGCGATTCGGCTTCGCGCTCCAGAGCGACTCCACCCCGGCGTAGCGACGATCCCAGTCCTCACGCTGCATGCGGTCTCGGCCTCCGCGCGGCGACGCGCTGGGTGGCGAGGAGCGTGAGCGCGCAGAGGCCGGCGCCCACGAGGTAGGGCGCCACGTCTCCGTTCGACTCCGCGAGCGCACCACCCAACGACGGGCCGGCGAGGGCGCCGATGGCCCAGGCGCTGTTCATGATCCCGAACGCGAGACCCTGCGCCAGCCCGGCGGCTTCGGCACGGTGAGACGTCAGCGTCATCCCCGGCGTGTAGAGACCCCCGAAGCTGATCGCGGCCGCGCCGATCAGCAGCGCGATCAGGAACGGCTCGGACGCGGCTGCCAGCCCCGCCGCGACGACGACGGAGCCCGTGAGCGCTGCACGGATTGGAAGGAGGCGACCCACGCGGTCCGTCGCGCGGCCGAGGAGCGGGTTGATCACGACCTCGATGAGACCGGCAGCGAAGAACACTGCGGCGATGCCGAGCGTCGACCAGCCGTGGTCGTCGAGCGCGAGCGGCCCGAGCACGATCAGGATCCCGAAGAGCATCGCCGGGAGCGTGTTCAGCCAGAGACCGCCGATGAAGCGAGTGTCGCCGAACGCCGCACGGATCCCGCGGGCGGTCATCTTCTCGGGCGGTGCGGGCCTTCCGACTCCCGCGAGCGCCGCGAACACGAATGCGACGACGCCGACGGTGACGAACGACGCACGGATGCCGACCGTCTCCGCGACTCCGCCGAACAGCGGCCCGAGGATCGCGCCGAAGACGGCCGCGCCGAACGCCGTGCCGATCGCTTCGCCGCGCTGTGCCTTCGGCGCGCTCCCGGCGACCCACGCCAGTGCTCCCGCCCAGGTGACTGTGCTCGAGACGCCCTGGACGAAACGGGCGACGCCGAGCGCCAGCGCGCTGTCGGCGGTAGCGAAGGCAAAGCTCGCGATTCCGAGGACGACGAGCCCTCCGATGACGGCGTGCCTCGCGCCGAATCTCGCGGCAGCGACACCGCCCGGAACCCCGCCGAGGAGGGCGCCGGCACCGAACGCGCCGACCAGCAGCCCCGCTCCGGTCTTCGAGAGGTCGAACTCCTCCGCGTAGCCGGGGACGAGCGGCGTCAGCGCGCTGTAGAGCATCGCGTCGACGAAGATGATCGAGCTGACGAGAGCGAGCAGCCGCCTCATGCGGCCGAGCATACGTCGAACGAAATGCACCGAGCCGGTGACGCCCTCGTCCGACAGTCCGACTGACCGCCGCCGAAGCGGATGCCACTCGGAGAGTCATCAACCTCGGACGCTCCGTGCTCGGTGCAATGCGACTCTACGCGTCGCGTGGGCGCCGGTCAAGCACGAGTGTGATGAGCTTCGCGGACTTTCCGGCTGCCTGGAACACCGAGTGCGCGGCACCGACGGTGCGCCGATTCCGCACCGATCGTTCCGCGGCGCACCGGGTGCACGACGAAAATGCACCGAGCCGGTGACGCCTTCGTCCGGCTTTCCGACTGACCGCCGCCGAAGCGACTGCCTATCGGAGAGCCATCAACCTCGGACGCTCCGTACTCGGTGCAAGCAGCACCCTAGGGGGCTGCCCGGCGGGCGTCAAGGACCCACGGACATCGTTTGTCGCAATTTGCGATGTTTTCCTTTCGCACAGGGCAGACTGCGTACAACTCTGCTTGCTCTGGTGGGCTCGAGAGAGAAAACGGCCGGTCCCGAGGGCCCGGCCGCAGAATTTCGCCGAGCCGGGAACGCTTTCGTCCACCTTCCCGACGAACCGTCCGCTTCCGCGTAGTGCTCCTCGGGGGGCTTCGACCTACCGGCGCCCCGTGCTCGGCGCAGGCAGGACTCTATGCGATTCCGGACGCGGCGATCAAGGCGCGTCCGAAGGAATTCGGTGCAATTTGCGCACGTCGCGGCCTCCCGCTCGAGCTGATCTACTTCGAGCGCTGATGAAGGTCGTCCTCGTCGCGCAGATCCCACCCGCCGTGCAAGGCCTCACGGAGCTCCTGCGCGCGCTCGGTCACGATCCTGTGGCGCTCCTGTGCACGCGAGCCCATGCGGGCCGCTACGGGGATGCGTTCGACGCGCTCGTCCGTGACGCTCCGGACGGGCTCGACATCGTGATCCCGGCGAGCCGAGCGGGGATCGCACCGCTTCTTCGCCGCTACGAGCCCGACGTGCTCCTCTGCGCCGGGTTCCCGTGGAAGATCCCGCCCGATGCCTTGGCGGTGCCGACGCTCGGCGCGGTCAACGGCCATCCTTCGTTCCTGCCGCGCCACCGCGGTCCGAGCCCGGTGGCGTGGGCGATCCGGAACGGCGAGACGGAGGTCGGCTTCACGTTCCATCGCATGGACGCGGAGCTCGATACCGGGACGATCCTGGCGCAGGGAACCGCTCCGTTCGACGACGAGCACTCGTGGGAGGAGCTGACGCCGAAGCTCGCAGACCTCGTTTCCCAGCTCTTCCCGATGGCGCTGGCGCGCGTCGAGCGCGGCGATCCCGGCGACCCGCAAGAGGGCGAGGCGAGCTACGAGGGGTTCTTCGAGCCCGGGTATGCATGGATCGACTGGACGCAGCCGAGCCCAGAGATCTACCGGCAAGTCCGCTCGTGGCGCTTCGCCTCGGCGTCGACGGAGCCGCGCGGCGCGCTCACCGAGCTCGACGGCTCGTCGGTCCGTGTCCTCCGGCTGAGCCTCGAGCCCGCCGAGGGACGACCGATGGAGTGCGGGGGCGGCACCGTCTGGATCCTGGAGACGGAGCCCGCCTGAGACCCGTCATCGGCATCACGACGTACGCACAGGAGGCGTCCTTCGGAGCGTGGACGCTGCCGGCTGCCTTCGTGCCACTCGACTACGTCCGCGCGGTCGAGCTGGCCGGCGGCCGGTCCCTGCTCGTGCCGCCGAGCGAGGATGGGGTGGAGGAGACCCTCGACGCGATCGACGGCCTCGTCCTCTCCGGCGGCGGCGATCTCGACCCTGCCGCCTACGGCGCCGTCGCGCACCCGGCGACAGACGAGCCGCAGGCGCGCCGCGACCGCGCGGAGCTCGCCCTCCTCCGTGCGGCGCTCGACCGCGATCTGCCAACGCTGGCGATCTGCCGCGGGAGCCAGCTCTTGAACGTCGTCATGGGCGGCGATCTCGTTCAGCACCTGCCCGAGGTCGTCGGAGACGACATGCACAAGCAGGTACCGGGCACGTTCTCCGAGCACACCGTACGCATCGACCCGAGCTCACGGCTGGGTCGCGCCGTGCAGAGCGATCGACCGGTGATGTCGCATCATCACCAGGGGTTCGGACGCCTCGGCGAGGGGCTCGTCGAGACCGCCTGGGCGGCGGACGGCACGCTCGAGGGCATCGAGAACCCGGCCCGCCGCTTCACAGTGGGCGTCCTGTGGCATCCCGAGGCGGGCGAGGACGCGGCACTCTTCGATGCACTCGTGGGAGAGGCTCGGTCCTACCGCGCGTCCAGAGGAGCACGCTGAGCGTGAGAGCCGCGGCCTCTGGGGCCGCATGCCTCATTCCCGAGTGGGCTCAGACGCCGACGACCTGGACGAGCCAGCGCCGGTCGCGCTCACGGTCCAGCTCGAGGAAGAGCACTCGCTGCCACTGGCCGAGGGCGAGCTCGCCCTCTCTCACGGGAATCGACTCGCCGGCCGGGCCGAGAAGCATGGACATGCAATGCGCATGGCCGTTTCCGACCTCCATGTCCTCAGCGCAGACGTTCTCCGTCCGCCGGTCCCAGTCGTCGTGTGCGTAGTAGTGCTCGGTCGGGACGAGGCGCTTCAGGAGCACTGCGAAGTCCTCGAGGAAGCCGCGCTCCCACTCGTTCACGCGCACCGAGCAGGTGGTATGGGGCGAGTAGACGGAGCAGATGCCGTCGAGGATCCCACTCTGGCGGACGATCTCCTGCACCTCGTCGGTGATGTCGGTTACGGTCAGCCCGCCGGCGGTACGAAGCTGCGACTCGGACTGGAACGTCTTCACGCCGCTTCATTGTGTCAGCAGCGGCCGGGATCGGTTCGGCGGAACTGTCGGTTACCCTCACCGCAGCGGGCCCGTAGCTCAGCTGGTTAGAGCAGCCGACTCATAATCGGTTGGTCCCTGGTTCGAGTCCAGGCGGGCCCATCAGATACCGCTCAGCCATGCGGAGTTGGCTTGGTTGAGCGGGACAGGTGTGTCGGAGATGCCGGGTTTCCGCGTGGCGTGCCCCCACCGGTGCCCCCACGGCGGCGAGCCCGTTTTCGCGCCGGCAACGGCCGTTGAGAACTAGGGTCTGATGAGTTCCGAGACGAGCGCTCTGTAGTCGAGCTCGCGACCGTCGGACAGGACGTGGGTGTACGTGTCTGCGGTGACGCTGAGCTTCCTCTGGCCGACCAGGCGGCCGATCTCTGCCCAGGTGCGCCCCTGCCGATGGAGAAGCGAGATCCTGCGGTGGCGGAGGTCGTGCGGAGAGAAGACGGGAACGCCAGCCGCCTTGCACGCCCTCGCGATGGCGGTCCTGAGTCGATCTGCGGTGACGTCTGGGAAGAGCGGAGCCCACGCATCGCGGTCCTCACGCGGAGGCAGAGTCATCTCGATCGCGTCAGCGAGCGCGTCCGGGAGGTCGACCCAGTGGAGAAACCCTCGACAACCACGGCCTAGCTCGCAGGACGCCTCTCAGCGGCTCCTACGGCAGACGCAGATGCACGCCGAGCGTGAACACGGTGACATAGGCGGACTTCTTCGACCCACAAGTGGGTCGAAGATGCTATCCGCCGCACGAATTTCTGTAAGTCGCGCATGTCTCTGAGC
>JBOHBD010000384.1:0-4072 GCA_050698195.1 Gaiellaceae bacterium | reverse complement strand
CGCCCGAGGAGCGCGTGCGCGCGTCGTTCGGCGCGCCACCGCTCGCGGAGCCGCTCAACCCGCCGGTGAAGGACGCCGGCCTCGTCGCGCCGCCGCGGCTCGTCCGACCCGGCCTCGTCGGCGCCCGGGCTCGCTAGGAGCTCGGAGCTACTCCCACCATCCGGCGCCGACGCCGACGAGCAGGCGCGGAAGCCGCTCCTTCCGGACGTCGACCACGCGTCCGTCGGTGAGGTCGATGACCTGCAGTTGCTCCTGCCCCGGGATGCTCACGTAGGCGCGGCCCGCGTAGACTTGCGCGACCCAGGCGTTCGTGTCCTCGAACACGCGGAACCGCTCGCTGCCCTCGAACGCGTAGGCGGTGAGCCCGTTGGCGATGCCGCGGGCGAGCAGCAGGTCTCCGGCCCTGTCGAAGCCGACGATCCCGGCGTCGATCTTCCGCACGTCCCAGCTGCTCGTGTCGACGAGGAGCAGACCGGCGGGCCGCGCTCGGCTCTGCTCCGTGTCCGCGCCGGTGACGGCGAGAAGGCCGGCACCGAGCCAGCGCGCCGCGCGGTGGTAGCCGCTGACCTGCTTCGCGGCGGCGACGGGCTCGAGCCAGTCGTGGAGTCGCGCGAGCACGGAGCGACGGCGTTCGAGCGAGTGGTACGCGACCTTCAGCGTCCGCAGGTCGATCTCGGCGACGACCGCCGTGTCGATGACGAATGCGCGGCGCCGTTCGGGATCGACGGCGAAGCCCGGGTGGCGCCCGTCGACACGATGCTGCGATCCCGTGCCGAGCAGCTTCGACCCGGCGACGATGCGCTGCAGCCGGACGAAGCGGAGCGCTCCTCGCCTGCCGGCGACGGCGAGCCTCGCGGTGCCTATCGTGCGCGCGGGAGCGAGTAGCAGCACGAGCTCGTCGGCCGTCCGCTCGACTCTCGCGACGGAGCCGCCGAGCGGGCGCCGCGCCACGATCCGTCCGGCGGCCACGTCGAAGACGGCCAGCCCCTGCCGCTCGCCGAGGAGCTCCTCGACGGCGAGGATCCGGGTGCGCGTCAACCACGCTAGCGTGCCCACCTCCCCCTTCAGCGGCAACGTCTTCGTCACGCGCAGCCGCCTCGGGTCCACGATCTGCAGCGCCGTCGCGTCGTTCCGCGCGACGGCGAGCGTCGTGGCGTCCGGAGACACGGTCCAGGGAGCGTAGGTCCAGCACGCCGTACCGCCCATTCTCGGCGCGCAGCCGCCCGAGCCGATCGGGATGCGCCTCCCCGCGACCGGGCGAAGCGTCTCCGGGTCGACGCCGACGAGCTTCTGGTCGTCGAAGCCGAGCAGCCGTGGGAGCTCCGGAGCCGCGACGGCGATCGGAGCCGGGCCGGATCCCGTCTCCGGCGCCGCGAGACCCGCCACGGCCGCCGCCCCGGTCGCGACGACGACGGATGCCGAAAGCAGTGCCCTGCGCATCGCGCTCCCTCTACACCTGCGGGGTCGACTTCGTTCCGTTTGGAGCTTACTTCTCGAGCGCGAGCAAGTCGTCCACCGTCTCGCGGCGGCGGATCACACGCACCTCACCCTCCCGGACGAGGACGGCGGCCGGGCGGGGCGTGGCGTTGTAGTTCGAGCTCATCGCCAGCGTGTAGGCACCCGTCGCGGGAACCGCGATCAGGTCACCGACGCGAGGTGGCGGCAGGGCGACGTCGTCGATCACCACGTCGCCGGACTCGCAGTGGAGGCCGGCGACGCTGACCGTCTCCGTCGCAGGCTCGTCCGCGCGCGTTGCCGAGAGCGCCGTATAGCGGGCGCCGTAGAGCTGCGGGCGGGGGTTGTCCGACATGCCGCCGTCGACGGCAGCCCAGGTGACGTCGTCGAGCCGCTTCACGCTGCGCACGCGATAGAGCGTGACTCCGGCCCGGCCGACGAGCGCGCGACCGGGTTCGAGCAGGAGCTGCGGCTGCGGCAGGTCGTGCTCCGCCCAGGAGCGCGCGACGACGGTCGCGACCCTCCTCGCGAGCTCGCCGAGCGGCGCAGGCGGCTCCGCAGCGACGTGTCGCACGGCGAACCCTCCGCCTACGTCGACGAGCGCGGGCGTCCAGCCGACCTCGTCGCGGCAACGGGCGGCGAACCCGGACAGATGCACGATCGTCTCCTCGTGCGCGGCGATGTCCGCGAGCTGCGAGCCCACGTGGACGTGGAGGCCGGCGACCTCGAGACTCACGCCGTGCGCGGCAGCGACTGCCCGCAGCGCAGCCTCGGGGGGAAGCCCGAACTTCGAGCCGTGATGACCGGTCCGGATCGCCTCGTGCGTGTCCGCCTCGACGCCGAGCGTCACGCGGACGAGAACGCGGTGCACCCCCGCTCTGGCCGCGCGCTCGATCTCGTCCTCGGCGTCGAGGGCGACGGTGGCGCCGGCCTCGGCGGCGGCGCGCAGCTCCTCGTCCGACTTCGCGTTCCCGTGGAGGACGAGGCGCTCTCCTCCGAGGCCCGCCGCGCGGGCGAACGCGAGCTCACCCAGAGAGGCGACGTCGGCGCCGAGGCCCTCTTCCGCGAAGAGGCGCATGAGGGCGACGTTCGGGAACGCCTTGAAGCCGTAGAGAACGAGGGCGCCGGGGACGGCGTCGCGGATCTCCCGAGCGCGCGCCCGCAACGTCGCCTCGCAGTAGACGACGAGCGGGGTCCCGAACCCGGCGGCGAGCTCGCTGGCGCGAACGCCGCCGACGGCGAGCTCCTTCCCTTCGATCGAGGCGGAATCAGGGAAGAGCTCGAGCATCGCGGGATTGTGACTGTTACCCTTGGAGCCCATGGTGCAGCTTCTTGCGTAGTCCAGGAGACGAGCGCGGCGAGAGCCGCGTGCGTTTCCCTGAAGCCTCTCGCGCGAGAGGCTATTTTGTTCCCCGAGGCGAATGAGAAGGACGATGGAGCAGTACGACCCGCAGGCGATCGAGGAGAAGTGGCAGCGCGTCTGGAAGGACGAGCGCGCCTTCTCGACCCCGAATCCGGAGCCCGGGGCCCTGCCCGGCGAGCGGAAGCACTACCTCCTCGAGATGCTGCCGTACCCGTCGGGGCGCGCGCACGTCGGGCACGTCCGCAACTACACGCTTGGCGACGTCCTCTGCCACTTCTGGCGGCGGCGCGGCAAGCACGTCCTGCGCCCGATGGGCTGGGACTCGTTCGGACTGCCCGCCGAGAACGCCGCGATCCGCGAGGGCGGCGATCCACGCGAGATCACCGAGCGGAGCATCGCGGCGATCAAGGCGCAGATGGAGCGCATGGGCTGGGCGATCGACTGGGACCGCGAGATCGCGAGCCACTCGCCGGAGTACACGCGCTGGACGCAGTGGCTCTTTCTGAGGTTCTTCGAGGCCGGCCAGGCCTTCCGCAAGGTCGCCCCGGTGAAGTGGTGTCCGAAGGATCAGACCGTCCTGGCGAACGAGCAGGTGATCGACGGTCGCTGCGAGCGCTGCGGGTCGGAGGTCGAGGCGAAGAGCCTGGAACAGTGGTTCTTCAAGTACACGGACTACGCGCAGCAGTTGCTCGACGAGATGGAGCTGCTCGAGTCCTGGCCCGAGCGCGTGCTGACGATGCAGCGGAACTGGATCGGCCGCTCGGAGGGAGCCGACCTCGTCTTCCGCGTCGAGGACTCCGACGTCGAGATCGACGTCTTCACGACCCGGCCGGACACCCTCTTCGGGGCGACGTTCTTCGTGCTGGCGCCGGAGCACCCGCTCGTGCCGGAGCTCGTGCTGGGCGGGGAGGAGGAGGCCGAGGTGCTCCACTACGTCCGCCGCGCGGCGGCGCGGACCGTCGTCGAGCGCGAGCAGAAGGAGAAGGACGGCGTCTTCACGGGGCGGCGCGTCGTCAACCCTGCGACCGGCGAGCCCGTTCCGGTGTGGGTCGCCGACTACGTGCTCATGGAGTACGGCACCGGCGCGATAATGGCCGTCCCCGCGCACGACGAGCGGGACTTCGACTTCGCGCGACGCTACGGGCTCCCGATCCGCCAGGTCGTCGCTCCCGCGGACGGCGAGCCGCCCGAAGAAGGCGCCTTCTCCGCGCATACCGAGAACGAGTGGCTCGTCGACTCGGGCGAGTTCACGGG
>JBOHBD010000383.1:0-2234 GCA_050698195.1 Gaiellaceae bacterium | reverse complement strand
GACGGATGCTGTTCGCCTTCCTCGTGGTCAACCGCAACCGCACGCTGACGCGCGGCGAGCTGCTGGAGGCGCTCTGGGCCGATGGGCGCGACGGCGGACTTGCGCCGCTCCTCTCGAAGCTGCGCCGCGTCGTGACGCTCGACGACTACCGCATCCTGCTACCGCAAGGCGCCTGGGTCGACGTCGACGCGGCCGCGGACGCCGCGCACCGGGCCGAGTCGGCGATCGCCCTCGGAGACTTCCATCGCGCCTGGGGACCGTCGCAGGTCACGATGTTCATCGCGGGGCGGACGTTCCTCCCCGGCGACGACGCAGCGTGGATCGACGAGGTGCGACGGCAGCTCGGTGAGCTCCACCTGCGCGCCCTCGAGGCGTATGCGAAGGCGGGGCTCGCGATCGGTGGTACCGAACTCGCGGCGGCGGTGCGCGTCGGGCGGGAGTTGACGCGGCGCGAGCCGTACCGCGAGACCGGCTACCAGCTCCTGATGGAGGCGCTCGTTCGCGAAGGAAATCCGGCCGAGGCGCTGCTCGTTTACGAGACCCTCCGCACTCGCCTGCGGGACGAACTCGGGATCGCCCCGAGCCCGCAGACGCGAGAGCTGCACCGACACCTGCTCTCCCAGCCGGGCACAATCTCGTAGCGGTGGGTGCCCGTGACTCGAGGAGCCCCCTGTCTGTGAACGATCGTCGGGTCGCCAGGAACCCTGCGCGGATTCGATTCCCGCCGCCTCCACCTTTGCCTCAACCAAGCTGTTTCGCGGCACCAGAACGATTGGTCGAGGCTGCAGGAGGCTAGCGGCGACTGTGGGCGGACGTCCTTACCCCGACTCGAACGTTCGCCAGCGCGACGGCTACTCGGGAAGCCAGCCGTCGCGGTAGGCGGTGGGCTCGCGGGGCGGGACCGAGGCGTACGCGGCACCTCCATCCATCGTGTCCTCCTCGACGCTCGCGCCGTGGCGCTTCGCGACCTCGTCGACCGTGAAGCCGAGCGAGTCGGGCTGTCCGTCGTGCGCGCGAGCGCCCACCGCGATCACGAGGCACGGACCGCTTCCTGCCCCGACGATCACGTGCTTCGTGTTCGGCGGGCAATGCACGAAGTCCCACGCGCGCAGTTGCCGCTCCTCGCCTTCGACGATCAGAACTGCTTCGCCGGAGACGACGAGGAAGTCCTCCTGATCGGCCTCCCAGTGGTACATGGCCATCGGTGCGCCCGGCCTGAGCACGAACGGATTGACGCCGAGCTGATTGGACTCGCGCCGCCAGCCTTCGAAATCGTCCGCGACGACGCAGACGGCCCCGCGGCCGTCGGCGTGACGCCACTCGGCGTCGCGCATGTTGAGGACGAACCAGCCCTCGCCTTTGGGAGCGAGGCCGTGCTCGGTCTTCTCCAGCTTCGACTCGGGAACCATGATCTCGAAGCCTAGGCGCTGTGTGGTGCGCAGCACGTGGACTGCATCGACGCGTCTAGATGCCGCCGTGCACGAGTTGCAGACAGGCCTCTGGCACTGGGAGGCACCCCACCCGGACTGGAAGCCGGGAGAGGAGTGGGACCAGGTGGTCCCGTCCTACGCGATCGACGACGGCGAGCGGCTGCTGCTGCTCGACCCGCTGGCCCCGCCGAGCATTGTCGACGAGCTCGCGGCCGGCCGGCAAGCCGTTTGAACACGAATCAACGGCCGACGTCGCCCAACCGCCGACCGGACGTGAAGGCCGGCCTGCGCACGCTTCGCTTGACGAGCGGTCAGCGCGCGGGTCACCCTTGACCGAAGCGCTGTGCTACGCGTTCTCGCCCTGCCGCTCCTCGTGCTCGCGATCGCGCCGTTCGACTCGACGGTGCGACCTCTGCCCGCGCCGCTTCGGGCGACCCTCGACGGCCGCTTCTGGCAGCCCGGCTGCCCCGTCCCGCTCTCGCGGCTACGGCTCCTGACCGTCACGCATTGGGGCTTCGACGGCCGGCCCCACAGGGGCCAGCTCGTCGTGAACCGGGACGTCGCGGCTCCGCTCGCGACAGTGTTCCGACGCCTCTATCGGCTGCGTTTCCCCATCCGGCACATGCGGCTCGACGACATGTACGGCCCCAAGCGCGCCCGCCCGGCGGACGGCGACGTGACCGGATCCTTCTCGTGCCGGCAGGCCGTCCCGTCTCCCTGCGTGGGCGGATCGGGCAGCGGCTCGTGGTCGAACCACGCGTACGGCCACGCGATCGACCTCAACCCCGTCGAGAACCCGTACGT
>JBOHBD010000382.1:0-5303 GCA_050698195.1 Gaiellaceae bacterium | reverse complement strand
GTGCCGTGACGTTCGACCAGGTGCGCGAGGCGTACGAGGAGCAGGTCGCCGCGCTCCGGGACGGCGGCGTCGACCTGCTCATGATCGAGACGGTCTTCGACACGTTGAACGCGAAGGCGGCGATCGTCGCCGCGCACGAGGTCGCGCCCGAGCTTCCTCTCTGGATCTCGTTCACGGCGGTCGACAAGAGCGGGCGCAACCTCTCCGGTCAGACGTCGGACGCGTTCTGGATCTCGGTCGAGCACGCCAACCCGTTCATCGCCGGGGTCAACTGCTCGCTGGGCGCGACCGAGATGCGGCCGTTCCTGGAAAGCCTCGCGAACGTCGCCTCCACGTACGTCTCGTGTCACCCGAACGCGGGCCTTCCGAACGCGCTCGGGCTCCACGACGAGCAGCCTGGCGACACGAGCCGGTTCCTCCGCGCCTTCGCCGAGGACGGCCTCGTCAACCTCGTCGGCGGCTGCTGCGGGACGACGCCGGAGCACACGCGGGAGATCGCCCGCGCTGTCGAAGGGCTGCCCCCGCGGCGTGTGCCGGAGCCCTCACGCCTCCCGCGCTTCTCGGGTCTCGAGCCGTTCGTCATCGGCCCGGACACGGGGTTCGTCGTCGTCGGGGAGAGGACGAACGTCACCGGCTCGGCGAGGTTCCGCCGCCTGATCGAGGCGGACGACTTCCAGGAGGCCGTCGGCGTCGCGCTCGAGCAGGTGCGCGGAGGGGCGAACCTCCTCGACGTCAACATGGACGCCGACCTGCTGGACGCGGTGCAGGCGATGACGACGTTCCTCAACCTGATCGCCACCGAGCCGGAGGCGGCGCGGCTGCCGATCATGGTCGACAGCTCCCGCTTCTCCGCACTCGAGGCGGGTCTCAAGTGTCTCCAGGGGAAGGGAGTCGTCAACTCGATCTCGCTCAAGGAGGGCGAGGACGTGTTCCTCGAGCATGCGCGCACGATCCGCCGCTACGGAGCTGCGGTCGTCGTGATGGCCTTCGACGAGAA
This sequence comes from Gaiellaceae bacterium, assembly GCA_050698195.1. Classification (GTDB taxonomy): domain Bacteria; phylum Actinomycetota; class Thermoleophilia; order Gaiellales; family Gaiellaceae; genus GMQP-bins7. The sequence goes on along the minus strand of JBOHBD010000382.1, from coordinate 4,306 downwards.
GGGACAGGCGGAGACCGTCGAGCGAAAGGTCGAGATCCTCGGGAGGGCGTACGACCTCCTGACCGGCGTGGCCGGCTTCCGGCCCGAGGACGTGATCCTCGACCCGAACGTGCTCGCCGTCGCCACGGGGATCGAGGAGCACGCGCGCTTCGCCAAGTCGTTCATCGACACGATCCCCGTGCTCCGGGAGCGATGTCCGGGCGCGCTCGTCTCGGGCGGCATCTCCAACCTCTCGTTTGCCTTCCGCGGGAACGACGCCGTGCGCGAGGCGATGCACGCAGCCTTCCTCTTCCACGCGATCCGCGCGGGGCTCGACATGGGGATCGTGAACGCGGGGCAGCTCGCGGTCTACGAGGACATCGAGACGGATCTCCTCGAGCGGGTGGAGGACGTGCTCTTCGACAGACGGCACGACGCGACCGAGCGGCTCGTCGAGCGGGCGCGCACCGTGACGGGCGGAGCCACTCAGCGGGAGCTCGACCTCTCCTGGCGCGAGGCTCCCGTCGAGGAGCGGCTGGCGCACGCCCTCGTGCACGGGATCGTGGACTTCATCGAGGAGGACACCGAGGAGGCGCGCCGCGGCGCTGCCCGCCCGCTCGACGTCATCGAGGGGCCGTTGATGGACGGCATGCAGATCGTCGGCGACCTCTTCGGCTCCGGGAAGATGTTCCTCCCGCAGGTCGTCAAGAGCGCGCGGGCGATGAAGCGGGCCGTTGCATATCTCGAGCCCTACATGGAGGCGGAGAAGACGACGGCGTCGAAAGCGACCCGGGTCGTGCTCGCGACCGTGAAAGGCGACGTGCACGACATCGGCAAGAACATCGTCGGGGTCGTCCTCGGCTGCAACGGCTACGAGGTGGTCGACCTCGGGGTCATGGTCTCGGCGGATCGCATCCTCGACACCGCGATCGAGGAAGACTGTGACGTCGTCGGGCTCTCGGGCCTGATCACACCATCTCTCGACGAGATGGTGCACGTCGCGAAGGAGATGGAGCGTCGCGGCTTCGAGCTCCCGCACCTGATCGGCGGCGCGACGACCTCGAAGCAGCACACCGCCGTTCGGATCGCGCCCGAGTACGGCCCTCCGACGGTGCACGTCCTCGACGCCTCCCGAGTCGTCGGAGTCGTCGGCGCTCTGCTCGACGGCGACCGGCGGGCACGGCTCGACGCCGAGAACCGGGCCGACCAGGAGCGGCTCCGAGCGTTGCACGCCGACAAGAGCCGCAAGCCGCTGCTGCCGATCGGCGAGGCGCGTGCAAATCGGACGCCCATCGACTGGCACGAGGAGGACCTCGCCGTCCCCGCGTTCACGGGCTCGCGGATCGTCGAGGTGGAGACCGGCGTCCTCCGGCCCTACATCGACTGGACGTTCTTCTTCCACGCGTGGGAGCTGAAGGGGCGCTTCCCCGCGATCCTCGACGATCCGAGCAAGGGTGAGGTGGCGCGGGACCTGTATGCGGCTGCGAACGAGCTCCTGGACGGGATCGTCGCGCAGGGGTCGCTCGAGGCGCGCGGCGTCTACGGCTTCTGGCCGGCGAGCGCGGAAGGCGACGACGTCGTCACGGGCGGCGGCGTCCGTTTCCCGATGCTGCGGCAGCAGGCGGATCACGGCGACTCGCGCCCGAACCGCTCGCTCGCCGACTTCGTGGCACCGTCGGAGACCGGGCTCGCCGACCACGTGGGTGCGTTCGCCGTCGCGATTCACGGCGGAGAGGCGCTCGCCGAGCGATTCTCCGCCGACGGGGACGACTACCGCGCCATCATCGTGCGCGCGCTGGCCGACCGGCTCGCAGAGGCGTTCGCGGAGTGGCTGCACGAGTCGGCCCGCCACGAATGGTACGCGGAGGACGAGCGGCTCTCGGGGGCGGCTCTCATCGCCGAGCGCTTCCGCGGCATCCGGCCGGCGTACGGGTACCCAGCGTGCCCCGACCACTCCGAGAAGCGAACACTGATGAGCTTGCTCGAGGCCGAACGAGCGGGGATCGGCCTCACCCAGTCCTTCGCCATGACCCCGCCTCCGAGCGTGAGCGGCCTCTACTTCGGCCATCCGCAGGCGCGCTACTTCTCCGTCGGGCGGCTCGGACGCGACCAGGTCGTCGACTACGCGGAGCGGAAGGAGATCGAGCTCGCCGAGGCCGAGCGCTGGTTGCGGCCGAACCTGGCATACGAGCCGTAGGATGAGGGCGTTGAGACGTTTCCTCGCTCTCATCGTGCCCGCCTGCCTCGTCCTGGCGGGAAGTGCGTCGGCGACGCACCAGGACCAACGGAGGAACCTCACCGAGGCGGACACCTCGCGTGCGCGGGCCATGCTCGTGAAGCGGAGCGACCTCCCCGGCTTTACCGTTCAGCGGGGCCGCGCCAGCGATCCTCACGTGGACTGCCCGTCCGCGGTCAGCGAGGCGGATCTCACCCTCACCGGGGAGGCCGAGGGTCCGCGGCTCGTCCTCGGAGTCACATCCGTAGTGTCGGCGTCGCAGGTGTACGAGTCCCTCGCCGATGCTCGAGCGTCGTGGCGGCGGGCTACCAGCGCCGGCGGCATTCGGTGCGCGACGACGGTGCTCCGTCGCGAGCTCGCGAAACAGGGCGTCCGCCTCCTGTCGTTTCGCGCCATGGCGTTCCCGCGCGTCGCACAACGGAGGGTCGCCTACCGGCTCCGGCTCTCGGCCACCACCCCCCAGGGCACCGTGCCTGCGTTCGTGGACCTCGTCGCGCTCATGCGGTCACGCGCCCACGCGACCGTGACCGTCGCAACGGCTCTCGTCCCGCCGGCGAGGTCCGAGGAGCTACGGCTCGCGCGCATCGTCGCCCGCCGGATGGCGACCGCGATGCGCGGTTCCTGATCGGCCATACGCGGCGGCATGCCGCGCCGTCGCCCGCCGCGGCCATGACTGTGTCGGACAGGCCTGGAACGGCCCGTAGAGGAAAGCCGGAGCAGGTGGTAGCGTCACCGCAGCCGTCGTGAGCACAGGCCGCTTCCGTCTCCTGCGCAGCTCGCCCGCGTTCGGGCTCCTCTTCCTCGCGACCGCGGGCTCGGGCTTCGGGACGTACCTCGCGGCGATCGTGCTCACGGTCGACGTCTTCGACCGCACGAATTCCGGCGTCTGGGTCGCAGCGCTCCTGATCGCGGACTTCCTCCCGATAGTCGTGATCGGGCTCCTGCTCGGCCCCCTCGTCGACCGGCTCTCGCGCCGGGGGTTGATGGTCGTATCCGACCTCGTCCGGTTCGGGGTCTTCGGAGCGTTGCCGTTCGTCGACAGCCCAGCCGCGATCGTCGCGCTCGCAGGCGTCGCCGGGATCGCGACCGGGTTCTTCCGCCCGGCCGTCTTCGCGGGCCTGCCCAACCTCGTCCCCGACGACGAGCTGACGAACGCGAACTCGTTGTTGCAGACGATCGAGACGCTTGCGTGGATGATCGGGCCGGTCGTGGGCGGTCTGATGCTGACGACGTGGAGCCCGTCCGTCCCGTACGCCGTCAACGCGGTCACGTTCCTCGCGTCGGCGGGGGTGGTCGCAGGTATCCCGGAGCGAAAGCTCCGGTCCGAGGAGTCGCTGACGCGGGGCCACTGGCGCGACGTCGCGGACGGGATCCGGCTGGTGCTGATGTCGGCGCCGCTCCGGACCGTGCTCATCGTCTGGAACGTCGTCCTGCTCGGCAGCGCGGCGATCAACGTGGCCGAGGTCGTCTTCGCGAAGGAGACGCTCGACGCCGGGGACCTGGGATTCGGTGTCCTCGTCGCCGCGAGCGGGGTCGGGCTCGCTCTCGGGAGCTTCCTCGCGGCACCCGCACTCGGGAAGGTCGGGCTCCGCCGGCACTACGCCGGCTCGATCGCGCTGATGGGTGTCGGGTGGGGAGGAGCAGCGCTCGCGACCACGATCTGGGTCGCGGTGCCTCTCGTCGTCGCGGGCGCAGCGGGCAACGGCGCGGCGATCATCTGCAACCAGCTGCTCGTCCAGCGCGGGGCGCCGGACCGCTATCGGGGACGCGCGCTCGCGACGATCATGAGCACGAACTACGCGATCCTCGGGCTCGCCATGGCGGCTTCGGGCGTGCTGACGGATGCGTTCGGCGCGCGGGCGGTGTGGATCGCGGCCGGGGGCGTCTATCTCCTCGCCACGCTGGTCGCACTCGCCGTCACGCGCTGGCTTCCGGTGACGAGCACGGACGACGACGAGGTGCTGGGCGCGTACGCCGACGCGGCCGCCGGCGCGCTCGTGGCGCCGGAGCCGGCAGGCGCGGTCGGGCCTGCACCGGTGCCCGAGCCCGAGATGCGGTCACGCGTGGGGTCGGCGAAGGGCGGGCTCGAGC
>JBOHBD010000381.1:0-5172 GCA_050698195.1 Gaiellaceae bacterium | reverse complement strand
TCGTAGTCGTAGAACTTGCGCACGCGGACGTACTCCGTCAGCTCGTGCGGGATCTCCGAGTCGTAGCCGTAGCGCTCGATGAGATCCATCACGTGGTTCGAGACCATCGCCGGGAACCAGCGCACCTGGTCACGGGCGTCGGCGAGGTCGTCGGTGATGTGGCTCGGCGCGCAGACGATGCACTTCAGCTTCGAGGGATCGCGGCCCGCCTCTTCCGCGGCAGTACGGGCCGTATCCATGATCCACTCGATGATCACGGGGTCGGCGAGCTGGATGATCACTCCGTCCCCGACCCTGCCTGCGACCGCGAGGGCCTTCGGGCCGTAGCCCGCGACCCACATCGGGATCTCGGGAAGCTCCGGGCGGACCCACTTCAGCTCGAGCTCCTTGCCGTTCCAGTCGACAGGCCGACCGTTCATGAAGTCCTTGATCATCGCCAGCCGGCGCTCGAACTCCGCGACCTTGACCGGTTTTTGCCCGATGAAGCGGCGCGCCGAGTCACCTCGGCCGATCCCCATCACCATCCGCCCGTCGGAGATGTCGTGCAGCGTCGCGTACCCGCTCGCGAGGACGGTCGGCTCGCGCGTCCCCGGGTTCGTCACGCAGTGGCCGAACTTCATCGTGCTCGTCGCCTGCACCGCGAGCGTGAGGAGGGGGAACGACTCCTGCCAGAGGACGTGCGAGTCGTAGGTCCAGCCGTGGTCGAAGCCGTGGGACTCGGCGAGCCGAAAGAGCTCGACGAGACGCGAGTGGGGCGGGTCGGGTAGGACGGTGACGCCGAAGCTCAAGGGCATGTGTCTCTCCAGAGTGGCTCGGGGAAAGCGGGATTATCCCGCGGATCCGTACCCGAGCGCCAGGGAACCCGGCCTCCAGGGCGAATCGAGCGCCGTGCTCTCTGCATTCGTCTCGTCGTCGTCGGCATGGCCGTTCTGCCGCCGGTGGTGCTGCTCTTCGTCCGGCTGCTCTAGATTCGAGCCTCTAGCCGATGGTCTTCGAGGCGAGGCGGTCGAGCGCCTGCACGGCGAGCTCGAGGTGCTCCTCCCGCGTGTCCTCGAGCTTCGTATGCGACAGGCCCCGCAGGCTCTGGACGAACAGCATCACCGTCGGGATGCCTGCTCGGGCAACCTCGGCGGCATCGTGGAGAGGCCCGGACGGCAACTTGTGGGAGGTTCCGGCGACCTCGCGGATCGCCTCGTCGCAGAACCCGATCAGCGTCTCGTCGAAGAGGATCGGCTCGATCGACCAGAGCCGCTCCCACTTCACCTCGATCTGCTCTTCCGCGGCGAATCGCATGCTCGCCTCCTTCGCCTGCTCGAGCAGCGAGGCGAGCTTCGACGCGTCGAGGTGGCGCTGGTCGAGTAGCTGCTCGGCAGTCTCGACGACGGACGTGACGATCCCGGGCTTACAGACGACGTCGCCCGACGTACACACCGCTCCGTCGCCCGTCCGCTTCGCGATCTCGCGGATCTCGAGCGCGAGCCTCGATGCTCCGGCGAGCGCGTCGCGTCGCTGATCCATGGGAGTCGAGCCCGCGTGGGCGGCCTGTCCTCGCCAGGTGATCCGGTGGCGCTCCACTCCAAAGGTTCCGAGAACGGCACCGAGCGGCAGGTCGAGCGACTCGAGGACAGGCCCCTGCTCGATGTGGAGCTCGAGGTACGCCGCCGCGTTCTCGAGCTGACGCCGGGCGCCGAGAGCGCGATCGAGGTCGACGTCGTACGCGGCGAGCGCCGCGGGAAGGGTGACGCCGTCGCGGTCCGTGAGCTGTCGGAGCTCCTCCTGGTCGGCTATCGAGCCCGCGGCCGCGCTCGATCCGAACAGGCTGCGGCCGAATCGCGCGCCTTCCTCGTCCGCCCAGTTGACGAGCCGGACCGTGACCGGCGGAGTCCCCTCCTCGGCGATCCGCCTGAGGACCTCGACCCCGGCCATCACGTTGAGGGCGCCGTCGAGCCAGCCGCCGTTCGGTACGGAGTCGATGTGCCCGCCGATGAGCACGGCTCGCTCGGACGCGCCGCGAAGCGTGAACCACTGGTTGCCGGCCTCGTCGATCTCCTCCTCGGCCCCGGTGTCGGCCAGCTTGCGGCCCAGCCACTCACGGGCCGTCTGCCAGGTATCCGTCCATGCGACGCGCTGCGCGCCGTTGGCGTCGCCGGTCAGCTCCCGTAGCTCTTTCAGCTCGACGACAGTCCTGCCCGGCTGGAGAGGCACGCGCGCGAGCTTATCCCGTTCGCAGCCGGTCGGGGTCGGACCGGTGGGGTCTGACCCCGGGTGTGGTGGAATAGCGCGCATGGCGTATGCCGCGTCGGCGTCGGCCCGACCCGGGCTCCTCGAGTCGGAGCGCGTGCGGGATGCAGCCCGAGCCACCGGTCTCTTCCTCGCCGTCCTCGCCGTCCTCTGGGGTCTGTGGGAAGGGTTCCGCGCGTTCGGGGAGGCAGTCGACCTCCGGATCGGGCAGTTCGTCGTGAACGACCGCACGATGCCGCACATTCACGACATCGTCGGCCAGCTCTTCGAGCCGTCGCGACGCAACGGCCCCCTGCTCATCGACGTGCTCTGGGACGCGGCGCTCTTCACCGCGAAGGAGGCGGCCGCCGGCTTCGTCCTCGGCGCCCTGTTCGGCTTCGGTCTCGGCGTGCTTCTCGCCCACTCCGGCCTGCTCCAGCGCGGCTTGCTCCCGTACATCGTCGCCTCGCAGACGATCCCGATCCTCGCCGTCGCGCCGATGGTCGTCGTCTGGGTGAACCCGAGGCTTCCGGACAGCCTGAAGGACTGGGGCGCCGTTGCGGTGATCTCCGCCTACCTCACGTTCTTCCCGGTCACGATCAACACCATGCGCGGCCTGACGTCGGTCGATCCGCGATCGTTCGAGCTGATGCGCTCCTACGCGGCCAGCCGCTCGAGCGTGCTCTGGAAGCTCCGCGTCCCGGCCGCGCTGCCGTTCATCTTCGCCGCCCTCAAGATCGCCGCGCCCGCCAGCGTCGTCGGTGCGATCATCGGCGAGCTCCCGGCATCGATCCAGAGCGGGCTCGGGGGAGCGATCCTGAACTTCAACCAGTACTACGTCACGTCGCCGACGAGCCTCTGGGCGACGAATCTCATCGCCGCGCTGCTCGGGATCACGTTCTTCCTCGTCGTCCTGCTCGCCGAGCGCCTCGTCGTCCGGCGCGCGCCGGAGCACGTCGCGTGACCGGCCGGGCCGCCGTCGTCTCGCTTCGGGACGTCTGGAAGTCGTTCGGTGCGGGCGGCGTGACCGCGCTCGAGTCGATCGATCTCGACGTGCAGCCCGGCGAGTTCGTCTCGCTGATCGGGCCCTCTGGCTGTGGCAAGTCGACGCTCCTCCGCGTGATCGGGAATCTCATGGAGCCGACGTCGGGAGAGGTCGTCGTCAACGGGAAGAGCGCCCGTCAGGCGCGCCTCGATCGCGACTACGGGATCGTCTTCCAGGACCCCGTGCTCTACGACTGGCGCACTGTCGCGAAGAACATCGCGCTGCCGCTCGAGCTCATGGGTTGGGAGAGCGCGAAGCGCAGGGAGCGTGTGCAGGAGATGCTCGAGCTGGTCGAGCTCCACGGCTTCGGAGAGCACCGCCCATGGCAGCTCTCGGGCGGGATGCAGCAGCGCGTCTCGATCGCACGGGCCCTCTCCTTCTCGCCGGCGCTCCTGCTCATGGACGAGCCCTTCGGCGCGCTCGACGAGATGACGCGCGAGCGGCTGAACGGGGAGCTCCTGCGCATCTGGGAGCGGAGCGGGAGCACGATCGTCTTCGTCACGCACTCGATCGCGGAGGCGGTCTTCCTCTCCACTCGCGTCGTCGTCATGTCGCGAAGGCCCGGAAGGATCGCGGCGGTCGTCGACGTCGACCTCCCGCAGCCGCGCACCGCGGACACCCGGGAGGAGCCGAGGTACTTCGAGCTCGTCACCGCCGTCCGGGACCGGCTGCGCGAGGGGGGCCTGGACGAGGACAACACCGCTCCGACGGAAGGCGAGCTCGTCGTCGCGGAGGAGAGTCCATGACCCGTATTCGCGGGCTCGCCCGGGAGTGGGCTCCCGCCCTCGTCGTCTTCGTCGTCGGGATCCTGCTCTGGGAGGCGGTCGTTCGCGGCCTCGACATCCAGAACTTCCTCCTGCCTGCCCCTTCGGACATCGTCCAGACGCTGTGGTCGGACCGCGGCGAGCTCTGGAGCGCTGCGTTCTTCACCTTCCGGGAGGCACTCGGCGGCTTCGTCGTGGGATGCTCGGCCGGCTTCCTCGCGGCTGTCGTCCTCTCCCGCTGGCGATTGCTCCGGACAGCGGTCATGCCCTATGCGATCGCCGCCGGCGCGATCCCGATCATCGCCTTCGCGCCGATCACGAACAACTGGTTCGGCGTGACGGGGATGACCTCGAAGATCGCGATCGCGGCGGTGCTCTGCTTCTTCCCGATGCTCGTGAACACGACGAAGGGGCTCACGACCGTCCCCGCGTCGGCAATCGAGCTGATGCAGTCGTACGCGGCCGGCGAGTTCACGGTCTTCCGGCGGGTGCGCCTTCCCAACTCGATGCCATATGTCTTCGCGGGGTTGAAGATCGCGACCGTACTCGCCATGATCGGCGCCATCGTGGGGGACTACTTCGGCGGGGCCCCGGGAGCACTCGGGGTGGAGATCCGACGTTGGGTCGGGATCTTCGCGTTCGACCAGGCGTGGGCGGGGATCGTTCTCGCGAGCGTGCTCGGGATCCTCTTCTACGGGTCGGTCGCGGTCGTCGAGCGGTTGACGATGGCATGGCATCCCTCGGTACGAGGCACGCGAGCGGAGTAGGGTTGACTCGAGGCCAGGAAAAGGAGGTAGTGAGAGAGATGAGGAGCCGCAGGTGGGCCCTTTTTGCCGTGCTCGCGCTCGTCGTGACCGCACTCGTCGTCGCGGGCTGCGGCGGAGGCGATGACGAGGCGGCCGACGGCGAGCTGACTCCGGTGACGCTCCAGAGCAAGTGGGTGGTGCAGGCGCAGTTCGCCGGCTACTACGCCGCGGTGGAGCAGGGTTTCTACGAGGACGAGGGTCTCGACGTCACGATTCGCGCGGGCGGGCCGGACATCGTGCCCGAGCAGGTCGTGCTCGGGGGACAGGCCGAGTTCGGGATCAACTGGCTCGACAGCCTGCTCGCCACGCGCGACCAGGGCCAGAACCTCGTCAACAT
>JBOHBD010000380.1:0-5585 GCA_050698195.1 Gaiellaceae bacterium | reverse complement strand
GTCGCGAGACCAGTGGAGTCATCGGGCTCCGAACCGCCGCCCACGGAGCGAATATTCGTCGAGAGCCGCGCGAAGCGCCTCCTCGCCGAAGTCCGGCCAGTAGGTGTCCGTGAACACGAGCTCGGCGTAGGCCGACTGCCAGAGGAGGAAGTTCGAGAGCCGCTGCTCGCCGGAGGTTCGGATCACGAGATCGGGGTCCGGCAGCTCGGGTGCGAAGAGCCGCTCGGCCACGACCCTTTCAGACACGTCCTCGGGTCTGACCCCATCGGCGACCACGCGCCGAACGGCCTCGACGAGCTCCGCTCGGCTCCCGTAGTCGAAAGCGATCCAGAGGAGCAGCCGGTCGTTGGCGGCAGTCTCGGCCTCGAGGCTCGCCATCTTCTCCCGAAGTGCCTCGGGAACGCGGTCGCGCCGGCCGACGAAGCGGGTTCGCACGCCCTGGCGCGCGAGGTCCGGGAGCTCGCGATCGATCGTCTCGTCCATCAGCTCCATGATCGACTCGACCTCGTCCGGAGGCCGCGCCCAGTTCTCCGTCGAGAAGGCGTAGACGGCGAGCGAGCCGATGCCGAGGTCGATCGCGGCCTCGACGGTCCTGCGGAGCGCACGCGCACCTTCGCGATGACCCTCCGCGACAGGCAGGCCGCGCGACGCAGCCCAGCGCCCGTTCCCGTCCATGATGATCGCCACGCTCCGGGCGACGCCCGGATCGTCGCGAGGCAGAGGTGGTGCAGAGGCTGCCTCGTCGGCGCTCATCGTCCTAGTCTGAATCGCCGCGGGCGAATCAGACTTCCATGATCTCCGACTCCTTGACCTTCAGGAGATCGTCGATCGCCTTCGTGTGCTCGTCCGTGATCTTCTGCACCTGCTGCTCGGCGCGCCGCTCCTCGTCGTCGCCGACCTCGCCCTTCGATACGAGCTCGCGGAGGTGCTGCATCACGTCTCGGCGGACGTTCCGGATCGCCACCTTCCCGTCTTCCCCCACCCGGCGGACGACCTTGACGAGCTCTTTCCGCCGCTCCTCGGTCAGCGTCGGGATCGGGAGGCGGATGATCTTGCCGTCGTTCGACGGCGTGAGGCCGAGGTCGGACTCCTGGATCGCGCGCTCGATCGACTTCATCGAGCCCGGATCGAAGGGCTGGACGGTCAGCAGCCGCGGCTCCGGCGCGGCGATCGAGGCCAGGCTCTTGAGCGGCGTCGGTGTGCCGTAGTAGTCGATCGTCACGCGGTCGAGCAGGGCCGGGGAGGCGCGCCCGGTACGAACGGAGTTGAACTCGTGGTGCGTCGCCTCGATCGACTTGTCCATCCGCCGCTTCGCGTCCGCGAGGAAGTCCTCGATCGCAGCCATTCGGCCTCCTTCTAAGAGCTCGGGGTGGAGATGATCGTGCCCACGCGCTCGCCGGCCGCGACGCGGCGAATGTTGCCCTCAGCGAGCTCGAAGACGTAGATCGGCAGCCGGTTGTCCATGCACAGCGAGAGCGCGGTCGTGTCCATCACCTTGAGCCCGCGCTCGATCGCCTCGAGGTGGGTCAGCTCGGGGATGAAGCGCGCGTCCGGGTTCTCGCGCGGGTCGCCGTCGTAGACGCCCTCGACGTTGTTCTTGGCCATCAGGATCGCCTCCGCGCCGATCTCGAGGGCGCGCAGAGCCGCGGCGGTGTCCGTCGTGAAGAACGGGTTGCCGGTGCCCGCGGCGAAGATGACGACGCGGCCCTTCTCGAGGTGTCGGATGGCACGGCGCCTGATGTACGGCTCGGCGACCTCGGAGACGGCGATCGCCGACTGGACGCGGGTGTCGACGCCGAGGCGCTCGAGCGCGTCCTGCAACGTCAGCGCGTTCAGCAGCGTCGCGAGCATCCCCGCGTAGTCGGCCGTCGCCCGATCCATTCCCTCCGCAGCCGCCGACATGCCGCGGTAGATGTTTCCCGCGCCGACGACGATGGCGAGCTCGGTGCCCGCCTCGTGCACGGCGTGCACCTCCTTGCCGATGGCGGCGACCGTCCTCGGGTCGATCCCGTACGCGCGGTCGCCGAGGAGCGCCTCACCCGAGAGCTTGAGGAGCGTTCTGTGAAACGGGCCGGGGGCCTCGGTCGAGACCCGCGCGGTCGTTTCCTCGGAGCTGACGGTCACCCCGCGACCGAGACCCGTGCGAAACGGACGACCGACGCTCCCGCCTCCGCGAGCGCCGTCGCGACGGACGTGCCGGCGTCGTGGATCCACGCTTGGTCGGCGAGAACACCTCCCGGAGTCGCGGCATAGAAGCGCTTGGCCAGCATGCCGTCCACGATCTTCTCACGCGCGGCCTCCGGCTTGGACTGCACCTCGTCGGAGTTCATGAAGATCGCACGCTCGGCCTCGACCGTCTCGCTCGGGACGTCTTCCCGCGTCCCCCACTCCGGCGCTGCGAAGGAGATGTGCATCGCAAGCTGTCGTGCGAGCTCGGGCGAGCCGCCCTGGAGCTCGACGAGGACGCCGATCTTGTTCGCGGGCGGATGCGTGTACGCACCGAGGACGTTTCCCTCCGGCGCTTCGAAGTGCGCCGCACCGGCGATCACGACGTTCTCGCCCAGCTTCGCGACGAGCTCGAGCCGCTCCTGCTCGAAGCTCTCGATCGCGTCCGTCCCGCCGGCGTGCACCGCTCGCAGGACGCGGTGGCCCCAACCCTGGAACTCGTCGTTCTTGGACACGGGCTCGGTCTCGCAGCCGATGCCGACCAGCGAGCCGATCTGGCCCTCGAGGATGTAGCCGACGAGGCCCTCGGTCGTCGAGCGTCCGGCCCGCTTCCCAGCGGAGGCCATCCCGCGCTCGCGGAGAAGCGTCCGGGCAGCCTCGAGGTCGCCTCCCGTCTCCTCGAGCGCGCGCTTGCAGTCCATCATCCCCGCGCCCGTCCGGTCGCGGAGCTCTTTGACGAGGGACGCGCTGATCGTCGTGCTCACTCCGACTCGCCTCCTTCGGCAACGCTCGCCGCCGCCGGCTCGAGCTCGGTGGGGGCCTCGGGCTCTGCCGACTCCTCCGCAGGCGCATCCTCGGGCGCGGGCGTCTCCTCCTGGACGAACTCGGCCGGTGCGACCTTTGCCGTCCCGGCTGCGATCCCATCGGCGATGACGCGGGCGACGAGGTTGGAGGCACGGATGGCGTCGTCGTTCCCGGGGATGACGAAGTCAGCCTCGTCCGGATCCGCGTTCGTGTCGACGAGCCCGACGATCGGGACGCCGAGGCGCCGCGCCTCGCTGACGGCCAGCTGCTCCTTCTTCAAGTCGATGACGAACACCGCGTCCGGCTGCCGCTTCATGTCGGCGACGCCGCCGAGGTTCGCGTCCAGCTTCTCGAGCTCGCCCTCGAGAGCGATCCGCTCCTTCGACGGAAGGAGCTCGAGCTGACCTTCGGCCTTCAGGCGGCGCAGGTCGTGCAGGTATGCGATGCGCTCGGAGATCGTGCGCCAATTCGTGAGCAGCCCGCCGAGCCAGCGATGGTTGACGTACGGCATGCCGACCCGGGTCGCGTGCTCCTGGACGGCATCCTGCGCCTGCTTCTTCGTGCCGACGAAGAGCATCGTGCCGCGACGCTCGGCGAGATTGCGCGCGAAGTCGTGCGCCTCCTCGAGCAGCTCGAGCGTCTTCGTGAGATCGATGATGTAGATGCCGCCGCGCTCGGAGAAGATGTAGCGGCGCATCTTCGGGTTCCAGCGACGCGTCTGGTGGCCGAAGTGGACACCGGCCTCCAGCAGCTCCCGCATGCTTACGACTGACACGTGATCAGCCCCTTTCTGTTGGTTCGACTGTTCAATCGCCGGCGGGCCGGGCGGAACCGCGCCCACAGCACGGCACCCCCGCCTCGGCTTGGTCGCCGGGTCGACGGGACGAGAACTCCGAGAGTCTAGCCGTACGGACGAGGCGTGCCTCGTCCCACGGCCGCTGCGCGCCGATGATGTGGGCGTGACGGCCCTCCGAGACGACCAGGTCGAGCTCCTCGCCCGGCACCGGGAGCGAGCGCTCGACGTGCTCATGACCGCCTCGGCGGCCTACGACGGCACTGCTCGTCTCCGGAGCACACCCGAAGGCGAGCACCTCCTCGAGCAACCCGCAGACCTTCACGTCTCCGTCGCGGTGTCGGCGGCCGCGGCGGCGATCGAGAGACGCCGCGTCCAGCAGGAGTCCGCCGACTCGAGCGGGCTCGTTCGCGTGGGAGCCGCCGACGTCTTCCCGTCGGAGGTTCTCGACGCGCTGAAACGCCGGCGCCTGCCCTTCGAGCCGGCGGACGTCGAGCTCCTGCTCGATCTCGGCACCTCGACGATGAGCCCCGACGACGTCTGGGGTCGCTCGTTCGAGACGCTTTCGTTCGGCGTCGCGGCCGCCGCGACCATCCTTCGAGCCTGTCCGGGGTCGGCGCCGGTGCTCGGGGCGCTCGAGCGCGCGGGGTCGGCGATCGACGTCCTCGGGCTGACGCCGACGAGCGGCGCGGGCACGCTTCGCCGCCGTATCCGCTCGCTCGTCGCGGCCAATGTCCCGGGCGGCCTGCTCGATCTCTCGGCGATCGAAGAGGGCGACGCCTGGGGAGGTCCGGCGTCGGAGATGCTCCGCACCCACGCGGAGCGCTGGGAGGGCGTGCAAGACGTCCTCGCCCACTTCGCGGCCGCGCGGGGCGCCAGGCCGACGAAGGCCTGGAACGCTCGGATGGCCGAGCTCCTGCGGGATCTGCAGGACGCGGGGCGGCTCGCCCGCGCGCTCGCCGAGCTGGTGCTCGAGATCGACGTCGTCCCAACACCCGAGACCGTTCCCTGGCCGCCGTCCTGGGTTCTCGCTCCGGGGAACGAGGACGTCGTGCGGGGTGCCGTGAGGGCCTGTGGGCCCTCGACGAGCAGTGGGTCGTGCCGCTGCTCGGACGCGTGGCCCTCCGCTGCGCGGCCCCGTCCCCACACCCCCAGGTCACGACCGCGCTGAGCCACAAGGTCGCAGGAAGCGCCGTCGAGGCGCTCATCGGCCTCGATACGGAGGAGTCGCGCCGGGAGCTCCGGACGCTCCTGACCGAGATCCGGCGCAGGGACCTCCTGAAGCGCATCGGCGCCGCGCTCGGCGAGTCGACGGCCGAGCGTGGCGAGAGGATCCGCGTCGAGAAGCAGCGGGCCGTGCGAGCGAAGGCGGACCCGCGACCTCCACGCGAGCAGCGCGACGCCTCCAAGCGCGTCCGCACCGAGCTCGCGCCGCGGCTCTGGGAGCTGGGATTCACGACCCGCAGGGGCCGCACCTTCTGGCGCCATCGCCCGGATCGCGTCGAGGTTCTCCACGTGGCGTCGCATCGTGGAGAGCTCTCCGTGGAGGTCGGGATCTGGTTCCGAGTACCGCGGCGCTCGCATCCGCCCCCCGAGCGCGACGGCGAGCTGCATCCGGACGCCGCCCACTGCGACCTCCGTGCTCGCCTCGACGCGGACGACCTCGCCCGGTCGGCGATCGAGGCCGAGTCCTGGCTCCTGCGCTGGGACGATCCAGCCGGAGTGGTCTCGTTGCTCCTCTCCGGCGCGGACGAAGGCCTGCTCGTCGGCGCTCCGGGGTCCCCGGTACGCGATGCGCTGATCGGCTATCTCGCACCGGAGG
>JBOHBD010000379.1:0-7544 GCA_050698195.1 Gaiellaceae bacterium | reverse complement strand
AGTCGCGACGAGCGCCCGCTCGTCGGGGAGCAGGTCGAGCGCCTCCTTCCGCTCCTGGACGAGATGGCGGCCGAGGGCATGGTCACGCTCGAGCGGGTCGAGATCATCGCGCACCCCAGCTCGCAGGATTAACGCGGAGCCCGCGCGCGGGCCTCGTCGACGACGCGCTCCGCGTCCGCGCGGTTGCCGTAGCCGTACGTCTCGACCTTCGCCTCCTCTAGGTCCTTGTAGACCTGGAAGAAGTGCTCGATCTCGTTGCGGAGCTCAGCCGGGATGTCGTGGACGTCTGAGACGCGCATCCATGCCGGGTCCTTCAGCGGGACGCAGATGATCTTCTCGTCCGGCCCCTTCTCGTCCGCCATGTGAAAGACGCCCACGATCCGGCCGCGGATCCGGCAGCCGGGAAACGTCGGCTCGCCGACCAGCACGAGCGCGTCGAGCGGGTCGCCGTCCTCCCCCCGCGTCCCCTCGATGAACCCGTAGTCCGCGGGGTACGCCATCGACGTGAAGAGCCGCCGGTCGAGGACGATCGCTCCCAGCTCCTCGTCGAGCTCGTACTTGTTCCGCGAGCCCGACGGCACCTCGACGAAGACGACGACCCCTTCGGCCACGGCGGGAGGCTAGCCCAGGCGCGCGATCCGCTCGACGAGCAGGTCGAAGAAGGCCTCGGTGTCGAGGTCGACGCCGACGTGCGCGTTGGGCGCGCGGTCGGTGCGCCGCCACAGGTCGACGACGGTGCGACCGCGGCAGAGCTCCGACTCCAGCTCGATCTCGACGTTCCGGTGACGCGTCTCGAGGAGGCCGGGCCGGACCACGTGCGCGACCGCGACTGCGTCGTGGATCGGCGCGCCGTCCCAGCCGTACGTCTCGCGGTGGTAGCGGCTGAAGAAGGCGTTCAACTCGGCGACGAACCTTCCGACCCGCCCCGCCGCGCGAAGCTGCTCCTCCACGGCCGGACCGAGGATCGCCTTGTGCGTGACGTCGAGCCCGGCCATCGTCACGTTGAGGCCGCTCGAGAACACGACGTGCGCGGCCTCCGGGTCGCACCAGATGTTGAACTCGGCAGCAGGCGTGAAGTTCCCTTCGGCGATCGAGCCGCCCATGAGGACGACGCGGGCGATTCCCGCCGTCCCGTGGGCGTCCACGTAGCGCGCGACGTTCGTCAGCGGCCCGGTCGGCACGAGCGTGACGGAACGACCAGCGGCGCGAACGAGCTCGGCGACGAAGTCCACCGCGTCCTCGGAGGCGGGTGCCGTCTCGTGCGCAGGGAGCACGGGCCCGTCGAGCCCGCTCTCCCCGTGGACGTGCGCCGCGACCACGAGATCGCGCGCGAGCGGACGCTCGGCTCCCACGGCGACCGGGACATCGGTCCGTCGGGCGAGCTCGAGGACCCGCAGCGCGTTCGCCGTCGTCTTCTCGAGCGTCTGGTTGCCGTACGTCGTCGTGACCGCGAGGAGCTCGACCTCCGGGCTCGCGAGGGCGAGCAGCAGCGCGATCGCGTCGTCGTGACCTGGGTCGCAGTCGAGGATGATCGGCGTCGCCGCGCTCACGCGACGGAGTATCGTGGGCCGAGGTCATGGCCCGCCGCGAGCAGGTGCGGACGTTCGCGCTCTCCCTGCCGGAGTCGTTCGAGGACCACCCGTGGGGCGAGGACGTGGCGAAGGTGCGCGGCAAGGTGTTCGTGTTCCTCGGCACCACAGGCTCCCGACTGCCACGGATGACCGTGAAGCTGGTCGAGTCCCACGCTCACGCCCTGTCCGTCCCGGGCGCCGAGCGGACCGGGTACGGGCTCGGCAAGTCCGGGTGGGTCACCGTCCCGCTCGAGGCCGACGGCGTCGACCTTCCCTTGCTTCGGGACTGGGTGGAGGAGAGCTACCGCATCGTCGCGCCCAAGCGGCTCGTAGCCGAGCTCGACGTGCAGAGCGCTACATGATCGCGTCGATCTCGGCCGCGGTCGGCAGCGACGGTTGCGCTCCGAAGCGGGACGCGGCGAGCGCGCCCGCCGCGCATGCCCGCTCGAGCGCAGCCGGCGGCTCGTAGCCGTCGACGAGCGAGACGAGCAGGCAGGCCGTGAAGGCGTCCCCTGCGGCGGTGCCGTCGACGGCCTCGACGTCCGGCGGCACGGCGCGCGCGATCTCTTCGCCGTCGTCGACGAGAACGGCACCGTCGGCTCCGAGCGTGAGCGCGACGAGGCCGTCGCGGCGCGCGAGCATCTCGAGCTCGTGCCGGTTCACCACCGTCAGGTCCGGATCGACGGCAACGGCTCGCGCGGGGGCGGCGTTCAAGCAGAAGAGGCCGGTGCAACGCTCCCACGCCGAGCACACGGCCGCGTCGGGCACCTCGAGCTGGCACAGGACGGCATCGTGCTCGGGAAGCTCGACCTCGCCCACCGACGCGTTGGCGCCGGGCGCGACGACGATCTGATTCTCGCCGCCGGCATCGACGAGGATCACCGCCACGCCCGTCGACTCGTCGACGCTCTCGACCGCGAGGCTGACCCCGTCCCTCCGGAGCCCGGCGAGCGCCTCGTCCGCGAACGAGTCGCGGCCGACCGCCCCGATCAGGGTCACATCTGCGCCGAGGCGCGCAGCCGCAACCGCCTGATTTGCCCCTTTGCCGCCCGGAACGCGCGCGAACGTCGCGTCGCTCACCGTCTCCCCGGGCCTCGGCAACCGTTCGCACCGAGCGACGAGATCGAGGTTGATCGACCCGACGACGACGATCCGAGGACGGCTCACCGCGCCACGTGACGCGCTGTCACGAGGCCGGGCCGAGCCCCGCCGTCACGCTGCCAGCGCGCGCAGATCGTCGACGGTCGAGCCGAGGAGCGTGTCGCGGAGGTCGAAGAGCCCCGCCCAGAGGGAGGACCGATCCGGAGGAGCGTTCAGGCTCGCGGCCGCTGTGAGGCCCTCGAGGGCGCGGAGGAGGACCGCGAGCTCGAGGTAGACGGCGGTGACACGGTGCGGGCACGCACGCACACCCGCTCGGTCGAGGATCGGCCGCCACTCGACGAGCTCGGCGGCACCCGGTCCCCCGTACCACGAGCGCCCTTCGGCGAGCTCCGGCTCGAGCTCGAGGAGATACCGGGAGAGCGGTCGCTCGAGGCCGGCGATCGCGGTCTCGACGCGGTCGGCCGCACGCCGAAGCGCCGCCTGGCGCGCCCCGGCAGTCGCAGGCACGGCCTCCCCTCTACCCCAGCGCTCGAGCAGCCGGCAGAACGAGAGCGCCGCTGCCTCGCACGCGCGGAGCTGGTGCACGAGCCGCGCCGCCGTCAGCTCGGTCGCGGCGTTGCGCTCGATGACGGAGTCCCAGCCCGCCATCTAGACCTCGATCACCACCGGGAGCACCATCGGGCGCCGATGCGTTCGGTCGTAGACGATCTGCCCGACCGCGTCGTGGATGTGCTCCTGGAGGAGCTTGATCTCGGTCGTGTGCTCGGACGCCAGCGCGCGAACGACGCGCTCGGCCTCGTTCCGAAGCTCGTCGAGCAGCTCCTCGGACTCGCCGAAGCCCCGCGCGATGAGCTCCGGAGGGGCGATCTCGCCCCCGTCAGAGGACGCGAGGGTCGTGACGACGATGAGGACGCCGTCGTCCGCGAGGCGCCGCCGGTCGCGGAGGGCGACGTCGTGGACGTCGCCCACGCGCAACCCGTCCACGAACGTCACGCCGGCGTCGACGCGGTCGACGAGACGCGCGCCACCGCGTGCGAGCTCCACGACCGATCCGTTCTCCGCCAGGATGATCCGGTCGTCTGGAACACCGGCTTCCCGCGCGAGCTTCGCGTGCGCTGCGAGCATGCGGTACTCGCCGTGGATCGGCATCGCGTAGCGCGGGCGCAGGAGCGAGAGCATCGTCCGCAGCTCTTCCTGACAGGCGTGCCCGGAGACGTGAACCGGCGCGATCTCCTCGTGGAGGACCTCGGCTCCGGCGCGCGCGAGCTGGTTGATCGAGTCGTGGACGCGGAGCTCGTTCCCGGGTACCGGCTTCGCCGAGATGATCACCGTGTCTCCGGGATCGATCGCGAGCGTCGGATGGTCGCCGTACGCCACTCTCGTCAAGGCCGAGAGCGGCTCTCCCTGACTCCCCGTGCAGAGCGCGAGCACCTTGCCCGGCGGGAGCTGCGCCGCGTCGCCGGGAGGGACGATCGCGTCCTCGGGAATCTCGACGTAGCCGAGGCTCCGGGCGATGTTCAGGTTCTTCCGCATCGAGCGGCCGACGACCGTGATCTTGCGGCCGCACTCGACCGCCACATCGGCCGCCTGCTGCATTCGGTGGATGTTCGACGCGAACGACGCGACGAGGATCCGCCCGGTGCGGAGCGGGAAGAGCGTGCGAAAGGCCTCCCCGACGAGCCGCTCCGAGCCCGTCGATCCCGGCCGCTCGGCGTTCGTCGAGTCTCCGAGCATGAGGTCGACGCCACGATTGCCGATCTCCGCCAGCTTCCCGACGTCTGTCCGAAGCCCGTCCACAGGGGTGTGGTCGAGCTTCCAGTCGCCGGTGTGGACGACGCGTCCGGCCGTGGTCTCGAGCACGAGCGCGACGGAGTCGGGAATCGAATGGGCCACGCGGATCATCTCCACACGGAACGGGCCGAGCACGAGCGGCCCGTCGTCGGGCTCTGCCTCGAGGAGCTCGGCCTTCTGGCCGAGGCCGTGCTCGTCGAGCTTCGACTTGACGAGCCCGAGCGTCAGCCGGGTCGCGACGACTGTCTCGACCTCGACCTCGCGGAGGAGGTACGGGAGCCCGCCGACGTGATCCTCGTGGCCGTGGGTGAGCACCACGGCGCGTACCCGGCGGTCGAGCAGGTAGCCGACGTCCGGCAGCAGGAGATCGACGCCGAGGTGCTCGTCGCGCGGGAACGCAAGCCCCGCGTCGACGATGAGCAGCTCTCCACCGGTCTCGTAGACGGTCATGTTCTTGCCGACCTCGCCGAGCCCGCCGAGAGGGATGATCCGCAGTGCGTCGCTCACGTCGCTGAGTCTATGCGTGCGCGGCGCCGATCTCGCCGGCGCCACGAGCTCAGGCCGGAGCAGGCTGGAGCAGGCCGAGGAGCTCGAGGCAGCCGCGGACGGCCTCCCGCTCCTCGTCCGTCGCCTCGACGAGCGGGAGACGGAGCCCGCCGACCTCGTGCCCGAGGAGGTTCAGCGCACACTTGATCGCGATCGGGTTGGTCACGACGCGCAGGAGGTCGATGGACGGCCGGATCTCCTCGTCGAGCGCCCGTGCGCCCTCGACGTCGCCGGCGCGGAAGAGGCGAACCATCTCCTTCACCTGCGGCCCGACGACGTGCGTGTGGACGCATACACCGCCCAGTCCGCCAACGCCGAGGAAGGGGAAGATGAGGTCGTCGTCCCCTGCGTACAGGTCGAGCCCGAGCTCGACGATCCGCCGCGCCTCTTCGAGATCGTCGTTCGCCTGCTTGACCGCCTTGACGGTGGGGATCTCCGCGAGCTTCGCGATCGCCTCCGGCTCGAGGTTCAAAACGACGCGGCCGGGGATGTTGTAGGCGACGATCGGGCGGTCTGAGACGGCGGCGACCGCCTTGAAGTGCTCGACGATGCCCCGGACCGGCGGTTTCGAGTAGTACGGCGTGACGACGAGGAAGGCGTCGACGCCGATCTCGTGGGCGCGCCCGGTCAGGTGCACCGAGTGCTCGGTCGAGTAGGTACCGGTTCCCGCGACGACGCTCGCGCGGTCCCCGACCTCGTCCACGGCCGCCTCGTAGAGCGCGAATCGCTCGTCGTCGGAGAGCGTCGGCGACTCGCCGGTCGTCCCGGTGACGACGAGACCGTCGGACCCGTTGTCCACCAGATGCCGGGCGAGAGCGCGAAACCGCTCGACGTCGACCGACCCTTCAGACTTGAACGGCGTGACGATCGCGGTCAGGATCTCGCCGAGCACGCCTGGATTCTACGAGACAGGGGGTACGGATGATCAAGGAGTTCAGGGACTTCCTCCTGCGCGGCAACCTCGTCGAGCTCGCCGTCGCCTTCGTCATGGGCCTCGCCTTCGCGGCCCTGATCACGTCGTTCGTCGACGACCTGATCATGCCCATCGTCGCCATGATCATCGGCAAGCCGGACTTCAGCGACTTGACCTTCACGATCAACGACTCGATCTTCCGCTACGGGTCCTTCATCACCGCCCTGATCACGTTCGTCTCGACCGCGGCGGCGATCTTCTTCTTCGTCGTCAAGCCGATGAACGCGCTCATGGCCCGTATCCAGAGACCCAGCGAAGAGGAAGTGACCGACGAGGAGCGGCGGCACCAGGAGCTGCTCGCCGCACTCGAGCGCAGGTAGTCGCAACCCGAACGCCGTCGGCCGCCGCCCGCGGCGACGGCTGCTAGAGGATCGCTTCGAGCCCGACGGTGAGACCCGGCGGGAGCTCGCGTACCTTCTCGAGAGCGAGGAGGACGCCGGGCACGAACGCCTCGCGCGACGTCGTGTCGTGGCGGATCGTCATCGTCTCCCCCGGCCCGCCGAAGATGATCTCCTGGTGGGCGACGAGCCCGGGCAGTCGCACGGAGTGGATCGCCGGATTCGTCCCCATCCGCGCCGCGGTCGACTTCGCGGTGCCCGACGGCGCGTCCTTCTTCGCCTCGTGGTGGAGCTCGACGATCTCCGCGCGCGGGAACGTCTTCGCCGCCTCCTCCGCGAGGCGCATCATGAGCAGCGCTCCCTGCGAGAAGTTGGGCGCGTGGAAGCACGGCACCCCGGCTCGTCGGGCGGCCTCGTCCACGGCGTCGTGGTCGAAGCCCGTCGTCCCGATGACGACCGGAACGCCGGCCGAGATGCAGCGCGTGACCGTGTCCGCGGCCGCGGCGAGCTGCGTGAAGTCGACGGCCGCGTCGCACCCTTCCGGACCGGCATCTCTCCCGTCGACGACCTCGTGCCCGGCGGCTTCGAGGGCGGGCGCGAGCACGGACCCGACCTTCCCGCCGGCACCGAACAGCGCGACCTTCATGCCGCTTCCGACAGCAGCGCGGGGTTGACACGCGCGACGGCCTCGCGGAAGCGAGACTCGTCCGGCCCGATCCCGGCGGCGGAGAGGCGTCCTGCAGCCAGAAGCTCGTCGGCCAGTGCGGCCACCTGGTCTCCCGAGACCGCCTCGAGTCGCCTCACGATCTCCTCGATCGTGAGCAGCGGGGTCTCGGTGACCGTCGCCTTCCCGAGACGGGTCATGCGGTTCGACGTCGACTCGAGCGAGAGGAGCAGCCGGCCCTTGAGGTTCTCCTTCGCGCGCTGGAGCTCTTCTCCCCGCACGTTCCCGGCTCCGAGGTCGGCGAGCTCGGCGATCGCGATCTCGAGGCACGCGGCCAGGTTCTCCTCGCGCGTGCCCACGTACAGGCCCACCTGGCCTGCGTCCGAGTACTGCGACGCGTAGCTGTAGACCGAGTATGCCATCCCCCGCTTCTCGCGGATCTCCTGGAAGAGCCGCGACGAGGCGGACCCGCCGACGATCGCGTCCAGGATCGACGCGGCGAACCTCCGCTCGTCGGTGCGAGAGATCCCCGGCGCGGCGAGGCAGACGTGGTATTGCTC
>JBOHBD010000378.1:0-1647 GCA_050698195.1 Gaiellaceae bacterium | reverse complement strand
CGCCACGGCGCTGGCCGTTCTCGCCCTCGCCGTCGTCGTCACGCGCCGCGGGAACGAACGGCCCGGCTTCATCCTGTCGTTGGCGGCGGTCATTGCGTGCAGCCCGATCGTCTGGCTGCACTACTTCGCTCTGCTCTTGGTCGTCGTAGCGGTCGCGCAGCCGCGGCTCGCGCCCGTCTGGTTCGTCCCGCTCCTGATGTGGGGCTCCGAGGAGGTCGCCAACGGGACGACCTTCCAGACCGCGCTCGCGATCGGCGCTGCCGCCCTCACCGTCGGCCTTGCCGTCAAACCGCTCCCCCTGCGCCGGCGAGCCCTCAGGGCGAGCCCAGCTCCGGTCGTTGGATCACCGTGACGCGGTCGTCGCGGTAGACCGCGCGGGCGCCGCGCTCGGCGAGGAAGTCTTCCACGTGTGACGACGGCTCCTGGTCGGTCTCGAGGACCACGACCTCGTAGCCGTCCGCGAGCGACATCCAGTCCTCGCCCTGCTCGCCGCGGAAGCGGACGATACGCTCGAAGGTCTCCCGGTCGTAGATCTCGAAGCGGACGTCATAGGCGAGGCGGCCGCGCAGCTCCGGGATGTTCCAGAGGATCCAGTCGGCGTCACGGCTCGTCGCGAAGACGCGCGAGCCCGGATCGTCGAGCGCGCTCCGCGTCGCCGCGACGGCCTCCTCGGGCCAGTTCTTCGCGTACCAGGACTCGTCTCGCGCGAGCGCGAGGACCGCGACGAGGGCGAGCGCACCGACCGCGGCGTAGGCGAGGACGCCGTCCAGCGTCCGGCGCGCCCGCGGCACGCGGCCCTCGAGCGAGTCCCCGATCGCGACGGGGAGCAGCACCATGCAGCAGAGGGCGAACCAGGGGATGCCGCGGATGGCGACGACGGCGCCGGCGAGCGTGAAGGCGAGCGTCGCGATGTCGAAGAGCTTCAGCCGACGGCGTCCGAGGACCACGACCACGAGCGCGACGGCGGCGAGCAGATAGAAGACGAGCGTGTCCCAGCTGGGGTCGCTGCGCCGCCACTCCGTGACGAGCTCGCGGCCGAACGGCGGATCGACGAGCAGCAGGTGGTAGTAGCGGACGGTGTCCACCGGCCCGTACGGCGTTGCGAGCAGCGCCAGCGGAGGGAGGACGACGAGTGCCATGCTTCGCAGCCCCGAGCGTCCCCGGCTCGAGACGAGCTCGATCGCGCCGAGGAGCATGATCAGTGTCGTCGCGAGCGCGACGCTGCCGTGGATGTTCGCCCAGACGAGAAGGAGCGGGAACGCGAGATACACCCGTCGGGTTGGATGTCGCGCCTCGGACGCCAGGAGCCAGACCAGGCCGGTATAGAGCGGAAGCGCAAAGACCTGGGCGCGTACGGTGAAGGTCCAGGGCGCCGCCAGGAGCACGGGGAAGAAGAGGAGGACGATCGCTCGCGGGCCGCCGCCCAGCGTGCGGGCGCCAATCGCAGCGATCGCGAAGGCGCCGACGGCGAACACGGCTGCGACGACGGCGAGCAGCGAGTAACCGCCGAGCGTGTGCGATCCGTACGCGACGAGCTGGGCGCCCCATTGCTGGTCGGTCCACGTTCGGCCGAGCCCGAGCAGGGTCAGCTCGTCACGTGAGGGAAGCCCGTTCTCGACGACCTCGCGGCCGCCGACGAGTGTCAGC
>JBOHBD010000377.1:0-5166 GCA_050698195.1 Gaiellaceae bacterium | reverse complement strand
CTTCAAGGAAGCCGAGGCGGTGCTCGACGAGGCGATGGGAGAGACCAACGCCGCCGCGTTCCCGCTCGTGGCAGCGCACGCGTCCCTGGTGCAGCTTCTGGTCCGCCTCCGGGCAGGGCACACCGAGAGCTGGCGCGACGAGGCCGCGGTGGCGATCGCCGAGGCGATGGCCGTCTTCCAGGACGCCGATCACCATGCCGGCCTCGCCATGGGCTGGCGGCTCCTCGGCTGGTCGCACGGGACGGCCTGTCACTTCGGCCTCGCGGCCGAGTCGGCGGAGCGGGCGCTCGACGAGGCTCGGCTCGCGGCTGACTCGAGGCTCGAGACGCAGTCCGCGACGGCATACGCGGCCGCCGCGGTGTTCGGGCCGACCCCCGTCGCCGAGGCGATCGAGCGTTGCGAGCGCGCCGTGGAGCAGGTGTCGGGCGACCGCCAGTCCGAGGGGATCCTGCTCGCTCTCCTCGCGAGCCTCCTGGCAATGGAGGGTCGTTTCGAGCGCGCGCGTGAGCTCTTGGCGCATGGTCTGACGATGCTGGACGAGCTGCGCCTGCCGGCCCGCGTCGCGCGCGCGGACCACGAAGCCTGGCGTGTCGAGATGCTCGCCGGCGACCTCGTCGCGGCCGAGCGCCACATTCGCCACGGGTACGACCTGCTCGTCGAGCTCGGCGAGAAGTACCTCTTCTCCACCATCGGCGGCCTGCTCGGCCAGACGCTCTACGCACTCGGCCGCTACGACGAGGCCGAGCAGCTCGGCCGCCAGTCGCAGGAGGTGGCGACGGAGGACGACGTCGACACGCAGGCGTTGTGGCGCTGCCTCTTGTCGAAGATCCAGGCTCGCCGAGGAGCCTTCGAGGAAGGCGAAGCGCTCGTGCGAGAGGCGATCGACGTCCTGGCGCCGACGGACGCCGTGCTGCTGCAGTACGGCGCGTTCCTCGATCTCGCCGAGGTGCTCGACCTCGCAGGTCGCGCCGAGGAGGCCCGCGCCGCGATCAAAGAGGCGCTCGGACTGGCCGAGCTGAAGCAGAGCACCGTCATGGTCGCGGCGGCGAAGAGAGTCCTCGCCGCCGCGACCGAGCGGTCGCTCGTTACCGAGCGCTAGCCGAAGTCCCAGCCGCCGTTCGCGTCACCGAAGCACGAGACGAACGTCTTCTTCGCCGGGTGGTCGATCGTGATGGTGCAGTCCTCGGTGACGTCGACGCCGTCGTGGAAGACCTGATCGATCTGCTCCCCGTTGACCAGGAGCTCCCCGTTGTCGATCACGAACGAGAACTTCGCCTGCGGTGCGAAGGACCACGCCGTGTAACCGGGTGTACCGTGGGGTGGGCCGTACCCGAGCGCCGCCGGGCAGTTGTTTCCGAACCCGCCCAGTGGATCCGGGGCCGGGATGCAGACGAAGGCCGTATCCGTGACTCTTTCTTCGAGTCCGGGCGGAATCCCTGTGCCGCCCTCGAGGATCTTGATGAGGAGACCTGGGCTGAAGACGGAGATCGCCGGCGTGGGCACGGTCGACGGGCAAACCTTGGTGACGATGGCATTCCCGGGGCCGAGGGTGCCTTCGAACGTCTGAATCGCCACGTTCGAGCCGCTGCAGTCGAGAGCGTCGAGCACGTACCCGTCCGCTGCCTGTGGATCGTCGTCGTCTCCGTGGAGCGGCGTCGTGATGGGGATCGGGTCTTCGGGGAATGTGTCGGGCCCCGCCGACCCCTGCTTGCCGGTTCCCTCCTTGATCGTCCACTGCCCTTCGCTGACGAGCTCGCAGTCGTTCACCGGCGTCGCCGGCGCGGGGTCGTCCGCGTCGCACGTCAAGGGCTCCGGGATGCGCGGCGTCGTCCAGACGAGCGTCACCCGCGCGGTGTCACCTGCCGGAATCGTGGTCGGAGGACAGGAGTAATCCGTCGCGGTAAAGGTCCCGAGGGACAGGTTCTCGTCGTCACAGCTCGCGTACACGAGCTCGGACGTGACCGTCTCCCCGTCGAGGACGGTCGTCGGTTTCGTGTGCGTGTAGACAGCATGCGTGAACTGGCTCTTGTCATCGTTGAACAGCGTCGCTGTGTACGCGACGTTCTGTCCGTAGGTCGCCTCCTCGGGGCCCGGGTAAGCGAACAACGCAGCCTCCGGATCCCGGTTCCCCGCCGGCGCGCTCGTCGTCGCGACCGCGAGAACGATCGCCGCAACGAGCACGACCGCGCCGATGATGCTCGCAAGCGTTCCCCCTCTACGGGCTGCCCCCATCCCCAGTCTCCTCTCTCCTGTTACTCCGCAGTTGCGCCTGTGCGCGCCAGAAAGCATGACAGTATCAGCGACCGAAGTCCACGCTCGGGGTTCCATAGGCCCCTGTACGCGTATTAGGATCGCCTCCGTGGCTCTCGGGAAAAACGCCAAGATCGAGCTCCTGAAGCGCGTCCCGCTCTTCGCGGGGTGCTCGAAGGCCGAGCTTCGCGAGGTCGCGCTCTCCGCCGACGAGATCGACCTGCGCGACGGTTACGTGCTCACGCGCGAGGGACGGCCGGGGCGTGAGTTCTTCGTCCTCGTCGACGGGACCGTCAGCGTCACGAAAGACGGAAAGAAGATCGCCGACCTCGGGGGTGGAGACTGGTTCGGGGAGATCGCCCTGCTCACGCACACGCCACGCACGGCGACGGTCACGGCGACGTCCCGCGTGCGTCTGCTCGTGATCACCGACCGCGCGTTCCGGCGTGTCGTCGAGACGATGCCGAGGATCGCGCTCAAGGTCCTGGCCAGCGTCGGGCAGCGGCTCGACCACGACGCGCGCAGCTGAGCCCAGCACATCGCGGTCGCGAAGCGGCCGCCTTCAGGGATTTCGCGCGACCGGGATGCGCGCGAGCGGATCCCGGCTTGCGCACGACGCCAACGCCGATCCGAAGGCGCTGCGACGCGGCCGGGATGCGCGCGAGCGGATCCCGGTCTTGCGCACAGTTCAGGCGAACGCGGCCTCGCCGAGCAGCGCCTTCGCCTCGGCGAAGAAGTCCGCGTTCGGCTGCACGCGGTAGTCCGGGCCGAGGGCAAGCGTCCGCTCACCGAGAGAGGTCTCGAGGTCGACGTAGACGGGAGCCTCTCCCGGGAAGTCCTTGACGAGCGTCACGAGCTCCCGGATCAGGCCCGCTGGGGCCTGGCGGGCATCGATGCGAAGGCGCACCTCCCGCAGGACGGGCGTCGCTTCGAAAGGTGTCACCTCGAGGGCGACGAGCTTCGTCTCTCCCGCCTGCTTGTGGTCGACGCGCCCTTTGACGACGAGGATCCGGTCGGGCTCGAGGTAGTCGCGCGCCGCCGCGTAGGTGGAGTTGAAGACCACGACCTCGGCGTTGCCGGTGGGGTCGTCGAGGGTCGCGAAGACCATCGGCTCGCCGCGCTTGGTCGTCACCTGCTTGAGCGCGGACACGATCCCGCCCACCACGACGACCTCGCCGTCCCGGCGCCGCTCGATGTCGGAGAGCGCGCAGTCCGTCTTCCGCTCGAGCTCGCCCCCGACACGCTCGAGAGGATGCTCGGAGACGTAGAGCCCGAGAGTCTCCTTCTCGAGCCGGAGGAGCTCGCGCTCGTCGAACTCGGCGGCCGAGATGGGCGGGTGGTGTCGTTCGACGGGCGACTCGGCTTCGGCGAACCCCACGTCGAACATCGAGGCCTGGCCGGCCAGGCGGTCGGCGGCGCGTTTCTGCCCCAGGCCGAGGGCGCTGTCGAGCACGTTCAGCATCCCCAAGCGCGACGCGCCGGTCGAGTCGAGCGCACCGCACTTGACGAGCGACTCGAGCGCGCGCTTGTTGACGAGCTGCGGATCGGCACGCTCGGTCAGCTCCCAGATCGAGGCGAATGTTCCTCCCTCGGCACGAGCGCGGACGATCGCGTCCGCGGCTGACTCCCCGACGTTCTTGACCGCGTTCAGGCCGAAGCGGATCTTCCCCTCGACGACCGCGAAGTCCTGCTGGGACGAGTTCACGTCGGGCGGCAGCACCTCGATCCCCATGTCGCGGCACGCAGTCACGTAGAAGGGGACGCGGTCCTTCGTGTTCATGACGGAGGAGATGAGCGCCGCCATGTACTCACGCGGGTGATGTGCCTTGAGCCAGGCCGTGCGGTACGCGATCAGCGCGTAGCAGGCGGCGTGCGCCTTGTTGAACGAGTAGTCCCGAGAGGACTCCATGTCCTTCCAGAGCTGCTGGGCGACACCGGGCGCGACGTGGTTCTGCGCGCATCCCTCGAGAAACTCGGTCTGTAGCGAGGCCATCAGCGCGTGGATCTTCTTCCCGATGGCCTTGCGCAGGGTCTCGGCCTTCGCGGGATCGAACCCGCCGAGCTGCTTCGCGATCTCCATGTACTGCTCCTGGTAGATGCAGATCGCGTACGTTCCGCCCGTTATGGCCTCGAGGCGTGGGTCCGCGAACGCGACCGCCTCCTTGCCGTGCTTGCGCGCTGCGTACGTCGAGATGTACCCCATCGGCCCCGGTCGGTAGAGCGCCACGAGCGCGATCAGGTCCTCGAACTCCGTCGGCTTGACGAGGCGGAGGGCCTCGCGCATTCCCGAGGACTCGAACTGGAAGACGCCGGTCGACTCGCCGCGCGCGAGCATCGCGTAGGTCGCAGCGTCGTCGAGCGGGAGCGTGCCGATGTCGAGGCCGCCGACGAGCTCCACGGCCTTGTCGATGACGTCCAGGTTCCGGAGCCCGAGGAAGTCCATCTTGAGGAGGCCGAGCTCGACGACGTCGTGCATTCCGAGCTGCGTCACGACCTCCTGGTCGGCGCCCTTCTGCTGCAGCGGCACGACCTCGATCAGCGGCTGTGCGCCGATGACGACGCCGGCCGCGTGGATCGAGTCCGCGCGGGTCAGCCCCTCGAGAGGCTGGGCGAGCTCGACGATCTCCTTCGCGACGGGGTCCGAGGCGACGGCGTGAGCGAGCTCCGCACCGGGCCGAAGGGCGTCTGCAAGCGTCTGGCCCGGGCCCTCCGGCACGAGCTTCGCGACGCGGTCGACGACCCCGTAGGGGATGTCGAGCACCCGGCCCGCATCCCGGATCGCCGCCCGTGCGGCCATGGTCGAGAAGGTGATGATCTGCGCGACGCGGTCGCGCCCGTACTTCTCCGCGACATAGTTGATGACGCGATCGCGCCCCGCGACCGAGAAGTCGATGTCCATGTCGGGCAGGTCTGCCC
>JBOHBD010000376.1:0-18591 GCA_050698195.1 Gaiellaceae bacterium | reverse complement strand
CCGTTGTACCAGGCCACGAACTCGGTTGCCGCCCACGAGCCGGGAAGGTCCTCGCCCGGAACCCCGAGGCGTCGGTCGGTCTGCGAGCCGACCGCATAGACGACGGCGTCGTACAGGCGCTGGAGCTCGGCGTGCTCGACATCCCGTCCGACCTCGACGTTCCCGAGAAAGCGGAAGCCGGGTCGTTGCGCGATCTTCTCGAACGCGCGGGACACGGTCTTCAGGTTGGGGTGGTCGGGTGCGACCCCCAGGCGAACGAGGCCCCACGGCGTCGGCAGACGCTCGAGCATGTCCACCTCGGCGGGTGGATCCTCGCTCGCCAGGAGATGCCCCGCCGCATAGAACGCTGCCGGCCCCGACCCGACCACGGCGACACGAACGGCCGGGCGAGTGGCCTTGGCGCCGTGCTCGCTCACAGCCGGCCATCCTAGTAGCGCGCCCGCGGGGTTCCGCGTGGTTACATGGCTCGCGGTGAGACGAGCAGCCGTGACAGGAGTCGTGGGAGCCGTCGTCCTCGCTGCCGTCACGCTGGTCGGCTGGATCGGCTGGCTCTGGTACGACAGCCGGCTCCCCGACACGTACAGCGTCATGGACCACGGAGGGCTCGACTACGGAGGCGGGCGGGTGCCGTCGTCGGGACACCACGCCGGCGGGCCAGGAATCTCCGTGACCGACCTACGCGGCCCGCAGGCCGAATCGCCGGATGCGACGTTCACGCTCACGGCGCAAACGGCGACCATGCGGCTCGCCTCCGGCCGCACGGTCGACGCACTGACGTTCGGCGGTCGCTCTCCCGGGCCCGAGCTGCGCGTGCGCCAGGGAGACCTCGTGCAGGTTACGCTCGTGAACGAGGACGTCGTGCAGGGCGTGACGATCCACTGGCACGGCGTGGACGTGCCGAACGCCGAGGACGGCGTTGCCGGCGTCACCCAGGACGCCGTCCTGCCCGGAGAGCGCTACGTCTACCGCTTTCGCGCCGAGCAGGTTGGGACCTTCTGGTACCACAGCCACCAGGTCTCCTCGGAGGAGGTCCGTCGCGGCCTCTTCGGCGCGTTCGTCATCGAGCCGGCGGAGCCGCGGCACGAGGAGCTCGACCTCGCGCTCGCCGTCCACACATACGAGGGCGTCCCGACGCTGAATGCGAACGACGGGGTCGCGGAGCGGGACGCAGCCCCGGGCACACGCGTACGGCTGCGGCTCATCAACTCGGACAACGTGCCCCACGGCATGGCTCTCGCCGGGACGCGGTTCCGCGTCATCGCGCTCGACGGGACCGACCTCAACGAGCCGTCGCCGATGGAGGACGCGCTGCTCGAGGTCGCGGGCGGCGGTCGTGCGGACATCGCGTTCACCGTCCCGGAGCGACCGGTCCGGCTCTCGCTCGTCGACACCGATGTCGCGCTCGCGTTCAACGCGGACGGCAGGGCGAGCCCGCTCGCCGAGAGGCCGGATGCGGAGTTCGACCCCGCGACGTACGGCCTGCCCGCCGCCACGCCGTTCAACACGTCCAGTCGGTTCGATCGCAGCTTCGAACTCTCGATCGGGCGCTGGCCCGGATTCCTCGACGGCCGGCCTGGCCTGCAATGGACCATCAACGGCGGGATCTTCCCCCACGTGCCCACCTTCGTCGTGGAGGAAGGAGACCTCGTGCACGTGACGATCACGAACGACACGAACGCCGTTCATCCGATGCACCTCCACGGGCATCACGTGCTCGTCCTGAGCCGCGACGGCAGGCCCGTCTCGGGAAGCCCGTGGTGGGCGGACACGCTGAACGTCGAGGGCGGCGAGCGCTACGAGGTGGCGTTCCGCGCAAACAACCCGGGCATCTGGATGGATCACTGCCACAACCTCCGGCACGCGGCCGACGGCCTGACGATGCACGTCTTCTACGCGGGCGTGACGACGCCCTTCACCATCGGCGGCGCACCGTCGAACGAGCCGGAGTAGCTCGGCTCAGCCGGACGCCGACCCTCGGGGCTACGCCGCCGCCGCCGCGGTCGGCGCCGTGCGGCGTAACCGCCACTCGTCCCACGCCACCCACCCCGCCAGCAGGAAGAGCAGGAGCGCGTTCACCGGATGCAGGAAGCCGATCGCTGGCACGCCGAATCCGAACCAGGCGAGAAGCATCTGCAGGATCAGCAACCCGAAGAGCACGCCGTGACGCCCGAGCCGCCACTTGCCGACGCCGGCCACGAGCCCGACGAGCAGGAAGACGAGCCCGGCGAGGATGACGATGTACCCGAACAGCGCATGCGCGACGAACCCGTCGAAGAACACGTCCTCGTCGATCGTGGAGCCTTCGTCCTCGAGCTTGTTCGCGGCGTAGAACGCCCCGTAGCCCGCCAGTCCGACCTGGACGACGATCGCCGCGAACAGGACCGTCGACCACGCCCAGTAGATCGTCCTCACGCGCATCTCCTCGGGTAGTTGCCGGCGCGAGCCTACGTCACGCCGCGGACGATCTCAAGACGACCGCCGCCGCCGACGGGCTTGCGCGCCCGCCGAGCCTCAGTGCGAGCAACCGGAGCCGCAGCCGCCCATCTCGGTCCCCTCGGGCAGCTCCTCGTCCTCCGCGACCTGGAACGAGTGGCCGCACCCGCAGGACGAGGTGGCGTTCGGGTTGTCGATCTTGAACCCGGACTCCTCGATCGTGTTCAGAAAGTCGATCGTCGTCCCGCGCAGGTAGGGAGCGCTGAACGGGTCGACGACGACGGGGACGCCCTCGAGCGAGAGCTCGACGTCGCCCTCGGCCACGTTGTCGAAGCCGAGGCCGTACTGGAAACCCGAGCAGCCCCCACCCTGGATCGCGACACGCAGGACGAGCGTGCCGCCGTCGGCCTCCTCGGCGAGGAGCTCCTTGACCTTCGCCGCCGCGACGGGCGTGAGCGTGATCAGGGTGTCGGTGGGGTGCTCGACGGTGGCCACGGGCTCATGGTACCGGACGACGGTGTCGGTTCCAGGCGCGGAGTTTGTAACACGCGTATCGCTCATTCTGTGCCGGTTCTCCGATCCTTTCGTGCGCCGAAAAGGGGAGTGCTAGGTTTCGCCCGAGATAGACGACCGAGGGGATAAGCGGGGTCCCACCCGTGCTCGATAACTGGCTGCCGTTTCTCATCTATGCGCTCTTCGCGGCGGCGATCCCGGCGTCGATGATCGGCATGTCGTTCGTCTTCCCACGCCCGCCTCTGGCGCGAACCAGACAGAAGATGCTCCCGTTCGAGTCCGGCGTGTCCGAGGGGCCGCCGAGCCAGCAACGCCGCTTCACGGTGAGCTTCTACCTGACGGCCATCCTCTTCATCCTCTTCGACATCGAGATCGTGTTCCTGGACCCGCTCGCGGTGCAGCTCGACGCTCTCGGGTGGTTCGGCCTCGTCGAGTTCCTCGTCTTCATCGCGATCCTCGGCGTCGCGTACGTCTACGTCTGGCGCAAGGGGGCACTCAACTGGAGATGAAGCGGCAGCTGCCGGTGGTGAGCGAACGTCCGCTGGCGAAGGCCGGGCTCCAGTCCGAGCGCGTGCTCTGGCCCGAGCGGGGCCCCGGAGTCTTCGAACGTGAGGTCGAGGAGATCGAGGACGCGCTCCTGCTGACGACGATCGAGAAGGCAGTCGTCTGGGCGCAGTCGAGCTCGGTCTGGCCCGACACGTTCGGTCTCGCCTGCTGCGCCATCGAGATGATGTCGATCGTCTCCTCCCGCTACGACATCGCGCGCTTCGGGATGGAGCGGTTCAGCTCGTCGCCGCGCCAGGCCGACCTGCTCATCATCTCGGGTCGGGTAGCCCACAAGATGGCCGCGCCGCTGCGCCAGGTGTACGACCAGATGCTCGAGCCGAAGTGGGTGATCGCCATGGGGGCCTGCGCGAGCTCCGGCGGGATGTTCAACAACTACTCGATTCTCCAGGGTGTCGACAAGATCGTCCCGGTCGACATCCATATCCCGGGGTGCCCTCCGCGGCCGGAGGCGCTGATCGAGGGGATCGTGCGGCTGCACGAGAAGATCCGCGCCGGCGTGCCGCCGGCGTACGCGATTCGCGGGGTCGCGGAATGACGTACGCCGGCGTTCCCGGCGTGGTCGAGACGCGCGAGGCGCTCGGTGAGACGACCCTCGTCGTCGACCCCGCCCGGCTGGTCGACGCGTGCCTCGCGCTCCGCGACGAGCACGGCTTCAACGTCTTGAGCGACATCGCTGCCGCGGACTACCTCGGCTGGGGCGAGGCTGGCGTCGCGGGATACATCGGCACCGCGGGAGGGCGAGACCTGAACGAGCCGAGCTCACAGGGATTGGCCCGTGTACCCGAGCCGAAGCCGAAGCGCTTCTCGGTCTCGTACCACCTCCTTCGCGTCGGGGACGATCCGCAGCGGCTCCGGGTGCAGGTCTGGCTCGACGAAGGCGAGGCCGTCGCGAGCCTCCTCCCCGTGTGGCCGGCCGCCGACTGGTTCGAGCGCGAGGCGTGGGACATGATGGGCATCCCGTTCGAGGGTCATCCCAACCTCGTTCGCATCCTCATGGAGGACGACTGGGAGGGACACCCACTTCGCAAGGACTACCCGCTGGGCGGCGAGCCCGTGCGGTTCTCGGACGAGGACTGAGGTCGTGGCCGTCGTCCCGTCCGCGCGCATCTACGAGGGGACCCGGATCCCGAGTCCCGTTCCGACGATCCTCGAGGTCGATCCGGAGCGGCACTCCCTCGACGACATCCTCACGGTGAACTTCGGGCCGAACCATCCGTCCACGCACGGCGTTCTACGGCTCGTCGTCGACCTCGACGGAGAGAGGGTTGCGGGCATCCGAGCGGTGATCGGCTACCTGCACACGGGCTTCGAGAAGAACATGGAGGCGAAGTCGTGGTGGAAGTCGGTCACGTATGCCCCCCGCATCGACTACCTGTCCTTCCACGCGAACGAGCTCGTGTACGTGCTCGCGATCGAGAAGCTGCTCGGGATGGAGGTGCCGCGCCGCGCGACCTGGGCACGCATGGCGATGGCCGAGCTCAACCGCATCCACTCCCACCTCGTCTGGCTCGGGACGTCCGCGCTCGAGCTGGGGGCGATCTCGCTCTTCTGGTACTGCTTCGACGACCGCGACCTGATCCTCGACCTCTTCGAGATGGCCGGCGGGACGCGGATGCATACGCGCTACGTGCAAGCGGGAGGCCTCGCCGAGGACCTTCCTCCCGCCTTCACGGAGGAGGCCAGGAAGTTCTGCGAGAAGATGCCCAGCTCGGTCGACGAGTACGAGGCGCTCCTCGACCGCAACGCGATCTGGCTCGAGCGGACGAAGGGAGTCGGGCTCCTCTCCGCACCTGACGCGCTCGCGCTCGGCCAGTCCGGCCCGATGCTTCGGGCTTCCGGGGTGAACTGGGACCTGCGGAAGAACATGCCCTACCTCGCCTATGAGCAGGTCGACTTCGACGTTCCGGTCTACCCGAACGGAGACGTCTACGACCGCTACAAGGTCCACATGGACGAGATGCGCGAGTCCGTGCGCATCGTCCGGCAGTGCCTCGACCGCATCGACGAGACGGACGGCGAGCCGTGGGTCACCGACGACCGCAAGGTCGTCCTCCCGCCCCGGCACGAGCTGCACACGTCGATGGAGTCCCTGATCCACCACTTCAAGATCGTCACCGAGGGGTACGTCGTCCCCGAGGGCGAGGTCTACGTCGTGATCGAGTCGCCACGCGGCGAGGCCGGCTGCTACGTCGTCTCGGACGGGGGGGCCAGGCCGTGGCGCGTGAAGTTCCGCGCGCCGAGCTTCGCGGCGCTCCAGGCGACGGCGACCGTCGTCCAGGGCTGTCTCATCGCCGATCTCGTCGCGGTCGCGGGATCGCTCGATCCGGTCATGGGAGACGCCGACCGATGACGCCGCAGGCCCACGCGGAGATCCAGAAGCTCCGCCGCCGGTACCCGCACAGCCGCTCCGCGGTGATGGACGCTCTGCGCATCGTGCAGGACGAGCACGGAGGCTGGCTGCCGCCGGAGGCGCTGCGCGAGACCGCCGACGCGCTCGAGGTGACGCCGGCCTTCTGCGAGTCGATCGCGTCGTTCTACGACATGTTCCACCTCGAGCCCGTCGGACGGCACATGGTCGAGGTCTGCACGAACCTGTCGTGCGCGCTCGCCGGCGCCCAGGCGGTTCTCGACGCGTTCGCCGACGAGCTCGGCGTCGCGCCCGGCGAGACGACCGAGGACGGCGCGGTGACCCTGCGCGCGATCGAATGCGCCGGCGGCTGCGGCCGCGCGCCGGTCGTCGTCGTCGACCACGTCTACCACGAGCCCGTGCGCCCCGCGGACGTGTCCGGTCTCCTCGAGGAGCTCCGTGGCGGCTAGCCCAAACCTCCTCACCGCGGGAACCGACGAGCACGACCTCACCCGCCTCGACGAGTACGTCGCCGTCGGCGGCTACGAGGCGCTCGCGAAAGCGCGCGGGCTCGAGCCTCAGTCCGTCGTCGACGAGATCTCGGCCGCGACCTTGCGAGGCCGCGGCGGAGCCGGCTTCCCCATGGGACGGAAGGCGTCGCTCCTCGCCAAGGACACCGGCAAGCCGATCTACCTCGTCGTCAACGCCGACGAGTCCGAGCCCGGGGCGTTCAAGGACCGGGACGTGATGCGCTTCACCCCGCACCGGCTGATCGAGGGCTGCTTGATCACCGCCCACGGGATCGGCTCCGAGAGCGTGTTCATCTACATCCGCGGCGAGTACCTGCACGAGTTCGAGGTCATGCGCGCAGCGCTCGACGACGCACGGCGGGCCGCTCTCCTGGGCGGCGTCACGATCGTCCTCCACCGTGGAGCGGGCGCCTACATCTGCGGCGAGGAGACCGCTCTCCTCGAGTCGCTCGAGGGCCAGCGCGGCCAACCTCGGCCGAGACCGCCTTTCCCGCCGGTCAACGGACTCTACGGCGCGCCCACGCAGATCAACAACGTGAGCACGATCGCGCTCGTGCCGAAGATCCTCGAGCTGGGCGCGGCGGAGTTCGCGAAGATCGGGGTGACCTCCGCTCCCGGGACGGCCGTGTTCTCGCTCTCGGGCAACGTCGCACAGCCGGGGAACTACGAGCGCCCCCTCGGAACGACGCTGCGCGAGCTGATCTACGACGTCGCAGGGGGCGTCCCGGGCGGGCGAGAGCTCAAGGCCGTCATCCCCGGCGGCTCCTCGGTTCCGGTGCTCACACCCGCCGAGATCGACACGCCGATGGACTACGACTCGATCCAGGCCGCCGGATCCTTCTTCGGCTCGGCCGCGATCATCGTCGTCGACGACCGCTGCTGCATGGTGCAGCTCGCTCTGCGAGCGGCGCAGTTCTACATGCACGAGTCGTGCGGCAAGTGCACGCCCTGCCGCGTGGGGACGCGCTGGCTCGTCCAGCTGCTGACCAAGATCGAGGGAGGAGACGGGGAGGCGACCGACCTCGACCTCCTCGACGACGTCTGCGACCGGATGCTCGGCAGGTCGCTCTGCGCGCTCGGCGACTTCGCCGTGTACCCGGTGTCGAGCTACCTGCGCAAGTTCCGCGCGGAGTTCCAGGCCCACGTCGACGGTGGCGGCTGCCCCTTCGCCGGCGAGAGCTCGATCGAAGGCGTTGTCGCGCCGATCGACCAGCACATCCACCCGAGCCAGCACGAAACCGCAGCGGTTCCGGCGTGACGAAGCACGTTACAACGTGTTACAAGGAGAGCTCGGCGTGAGCGCGCCGGAGCTCGTCTCGCTCACAATCGACGATCGCGCCGTCCAGGTGCCGGCGCGGACGGGTCTCGTCGAGGCCGCGCTCGCGGCGGGCATCGAGATCCCCGTCTTCTGCTACGAGCCCCGTCTCGGCCCGCCGGTCGGCGCGTGCCGCATGTGCCTCGTCGAGATCGAGGGGGTGCCGAAGCTCCAGGCCGGCTGCACGCTCACCGCGACGGACGGGATGGTCGTTCACACGGCAGCGACCTCCGAGCAGGCGGCGGACGGGCAGGAGGCGACACTCGAGGTCCTCCTCGTCAACCACCCGCTCGACTGCCCGGTGTGCGACAAGGGCGGCGAGTGCCCGCTGCAAGACCTGACCTTCCGATACGGGCCCGGCCTCACACGCATGACCTTTCCCAAGATCACGTTCGACAAGCCCATTCCCGTGTCCCCGCTCATCGCGCTCGACCGCGAGCGGTGCATCCTCTGCTACCGCTGCACGCGCTTCTCGGAGGAGGTCGCGGAGGACGGCCAGCTGATCGCGCGAAACCGAGGCGCCCGCTCGGAGATCGCGACCTTCGAGGACGAGCCCTACCGCTCCGTCTTCTCGGGCAACGTCATCGAGCTGTGCCCCGTCGGAGCGCTCACGTCGAGCCTCTATCGCTTCGACGCCCGCCCATGGGAGATCCAGAACGTGCCGACGGTGTGTACGGGGTGTCCCGTCGGCTGCAACATCTCGGCGACGATCCGCGAGGGGAAGGTGAAGCGGATCGTGTCCCGCAACCACCCCGAGATCGATCGCGGCTGGCTCTGCGACAAGGGACGCTTCACGTACCCGTACCTCCGAGCTCGCGACCGGATCGAGACGCCGTTGCAGCGGGGGCCGAAAGGGCTCGCGGAGGTGTCCTGGGACGAGGCGCTCGACGCCGCCGAGGCGATGCTGCGGGAGGCCGAAGGCTCGATCGTGACCGCGCTCTCGGGGTCGGAGACGACCGAGATCGCATACGCACTGGGACGACTCCTGCGAGGCGGCCTCGGAGCGCACTCCGCGGTTCTCCCCGAGGCGACCTCCGGCACGCTCGAGGCCTTTCGGCTGCCACTGTCGGCGATCGCCGAGGCGGAGATCGTCGTCGTCGTCGGTGACGACCCGGTCGTCGAGCGGGCACCGATCGTCGACCTGTGGCTCAAGGAGGCACGGCGGCGCGGGGCCGAGATCGTCGTCTGCTCTCCGGACGGTGACGCGCAGATCGCTCCCGGCGGCGCTCCTGCACTGTGCCGCGAGCTCGCCGGGCCACGGAGCGCCCTCGGCAGGCGCCTGCGCGCGTCCGAGCGCGCCGTCCTGGTCTGGTCCGGCCCAGGCGGAGGAGGCGGAGCTCGAATCGCGGAGCTCGCGCACGAGCTCGGGTTCGAGGGCAAGCCGGGATCCGGCGCGTTTCACCTGCCTGCAACGCCCAACGCGCTCGGGGTGGCGGCTGCCTGGTCGATCGCGGCAGACGCCGACGAGGCGCGCGCCGACACGATCGCCGTGTTGATCGTCTCGGGCGACGAAGCCGCCTCGGATCCGAGCGTGCGTGTGCTGGCCGAGCAGGCGCAGCGCGTCATCGTGGTGACGATGTTCCACGAGCTGGCCGCAGGCTGGGCCGACCTCGTCCTGCCGGCGACCGGGGGCCTCGAGCGCGAGGGCACGACGCTGAACCTCGAAGGCCGGCTCCAGCGACTGCGGCGTGCGGTTCTTCCGCCGTGCCCGGACGAGCTCGCGTGGATCTCGAAGCTCGCCGGGCGCTTCGGAGTCGAGCTCGCCCCGCACGCCGCACCCGTCTTCGCGGAGCTCTCGAAGCATCTCTTCAGCGACATCTCGCTCGACGACGTCGGGCTCCAGGCGCCGCTCCCGGCCCGACACGCGTACGTGGCTCCGGCGGCGGCGACGACCCGGGAGCCGCCACCGCTGCCGGCGCCTCGCGACTCGCGGTTCGTCGGCGAGCTACGGCTGCACCGCTACCGCCCGCTGCTCTCCGGCCCGGCCGTCGAGCGCGTCCGCGAGCTCGCGTTCCAGCGGCCCGAGCAGGAGGTCGAGCTCTCGGCCGCCGACGCCGATCGGCGAGGGATCTCGTCCGGTGACGCCGTGCTCGTGCGCTCGAACGGCACGTCGGTCGAGATGCGGGCGCGGGTGAACCGTAAGCTCGTCGACGGGGTCGCCCGCATGGCCGAGGAACACGCCGGCGACCTGCACGCCGACGTCGAGGTGGTGAAGGCCTGATGAAGGTCGAGTGGTACGTGAGCCTGATCCAGGCCTTCGTGGTGATCAACCTCGTGCTCGTGACGTTCGCGTACCTGACGCTCGCCGAGCGCAAGGCGATCGCACGGATGCAGCTCCGCTACGGGCCGAATCGCGTGGGGCCGTACGGGCTCCTGCAGCCGATCGCAGACCTCCTCAAGGTGTTGAACAAGGAGAGCTTCATCCCGGCCGCCGCGATCGACCGGCTCTACCTCCTCGCGCCCTTCCTCGCGGCGTTCACCGCGCTCACCACGTTCTCGGTCATCCCCTTCGGGCCGGGCTGGGAGGTCGCCGGCGTCTACATCCCGGGCCAGGTGGCCGACGTCGACATCGCGTTGATCCTCGTCTTCGCCATCGGCTCCATCGGCGTGTACGGGTTCATCCTCGGCGGCTGGGCTTCGGACTCGAAGTACTCGCTCCTCGGATCGATGCGCACGTGTGCGCAGCTCGTGTCCTACGAGGTCTCGCTCGCGCTCTCGGTGCTCGGCGTCGTGATCATGGCGGAGACGCTCTCGCTGACCGGGATCGTCGCGGCCCAGGACGGTGCGCTGTGGTACGCGGTGCCGCAGTTCGTCGGGCTCGTCGTCTTCCTCTTCGCAGGCACCGCCGAGACCGCCCGAGCCCCGTTCGACCTGCCCGAGGCCGAGCAGGAGCTCGTCGCGGGCTACCACACGGAGTACGGCGGGATGCGCTTCGGTCTCTTCACGATGAGCGAGTACATCAACCTGGTCACGCTCTCCGGCCTGTGCGTGACGCTCTTCCTCGGCGGCTGGCACGGCCCCGGCTGGGACGGGCCGACCTGGCTCGCGCCGATCTGGTTCGTCTTCAAGCTCGCGATCCTGCTCTACGTCTTCATCTGGATCCGGACGACGCTTCCGCGGCTCCGGTACGACCAGCTGATGCGCTTCGGCTGGAAGGTGCTGCTCCCCGTCGCGACCCTCAACGCGGTCGTGACGGCCATCCTGGTCGTGGCCCTGTGAGCCCGCAGCCGCTCGACTCCCTGAAGGGGTTTGCGGTCACGTTCCGGCAGATCTTCCGCAAGCCGATCACGCAGCAGTACCCGGAGTACAAGCGGCCCGTGTATCCACGCTTCCGGGGCCGGCACCGGCTCTGGAAGCACGAGAACGGGCTCGAGAAGTGCGTCGGCTGCTCGCTCTGCGCCGCCGCCTGCCCCGCCGACTGCATCCGCGTCGTCGCCGACGAGAACACACCGGGCAACCGGATCTCCCCCGGCGAGCGCTACGCGCGGATCTACGAGATCAACCTGAGTCGCTGCATCTTCTGCGGGTACTGCGAGCTCGCGTGCCCGTACGACGCCATCACACTCGGCAACGAGTTCGAGATCGCGGAGTACTCGCGCGACGATCTCATCTACACGAAGGACATGCTCCTCGCCGAGCCCATCAAGCGCGTGCCCGTCGCGAACCGGGAGCGCTTCGACACGCCCGAGCCGGCGTACAAGACACGGAGCTAGTGGCGAATGGGGAACTTCCTCGTCTGGGTCGTCTGGTTCGCCGCCGCGGGCGCATGTCTCGGGAGCGGCGTCGCAGTCGTCAGCGTGACGAACCCCTTCTACTCCGCGCTCGCGCTCATCGGGAATCTCGCGTCGCTCGCCGTCATGTACCTCCTCCTGGCGGCGGAGTTCCTCGCCGCCGCGCAGGTGCTCGTGTACGCCGGTGCGGTCATGGTCATGTTCCTCTTCGTCATCGCGTATCTGGGCGGGCGCGCCGACGCGCCGTGGGCGGGCGGGCCGCCGCTCCTGCGTACGGCTGCGATCGTCGCGGCGGTCGCGCTGCTCGTCGAGGTCGTCGTCGTTCTCGGGCTCGCCTGGGGCGAGAACCTGAAGGATCCGGCCGAGATCTCGGGCGCGTTCGGCAGCCCCGCCGCGATCGGAGAGCTCTTCCTCACCGACCACCTGCTCGCCTTCGAGATCACGTCGATCGTGCTGCTCGTCGCGGCGGTCGGCGGCGTCGTGCTGGGCACGACGCGGGAGACGGGAGGACGTCCGTGAGACTCACACGTCGCGCGTTCCTCGGGCGCCGATCGCGGTATGGAGCCGGGGGGCACGGTACGACCGGTACGGGTCAGGAGCGGCTCGGGCCGCGAGCGGCGCCAGGTGCCGAGGGCCGCACGTGAGTGGGCCGAGCACCGGCTGGTACGTGATCGTCGCGGCCTTCCTGTTCGGCACGGGCGCGATGGGCGTGATGCTCCGCCGGAGCCCGCTGATCGTGCTCCTCTCGCTCGAGATCATGCTGAACGCGGCGAACCTGACCCTGATCGCGTTCGCGCGCCAGCAGGGGAACCTCGACGGCCAGATCTTCGCGCTCGCGGTCATGGCGGTCGCCGCCGCCGAGGTCGCGATCGGCCTCGGGCTGATCGTCGCCATGGCCCACCGGGACATGGCACTCGACGTCGACCGGGCAAGCGCCCTGCGAGGGTAGGCGATGGTCGCCGGCGCCTGGGTCTGCGTGCTCGCACCGCTCGGCGGCGCGCTCGCGATCACGCTCGGCGGGCAGTGGATATCCAGGCGACTCGCCGGCTGGATCTCGACGCTGACGACCTTCGCCGCCTTCGGCGGTGCCCTCGTCGCCCTCGTCGCGCTCTGGGACCGGGATCCGGCGGAGCGCGAGCATCTCTCCACCGCGTACACCTGGCTCGCGGCGGGGGAGTTCGAGGTCGGCTTCGAGATCCTCGTCGACCCGCTGTCGGTCGCGATGATGCTGATCGTCTCGGGAGTCGGCGGCCTGATCGTCTGGTACTCGATGGGCTACATGGCCGGCGACGACGAGGAGCGCCGGTACTTCGCGTACATGTCGCTCTTCGTCTTCTCGATGCTGCTGCTCGTGCAGGCGGGGAACTTCCTGCTCCTGCTCGTGGGCTGGG
This sequence comes from Gaiellaceae bacterium, assembly GCA_050698195.1. Taxonomy (GTDB): domain Bacteria; phylum Actinomycetota; class Thermoleophilia; order Gaiellales; family Gaiellaceae; genus GMQP-bins7. The sequence goes on along the minus strand of JBOHBD010000376.1, from coordinate 5,764 downwards.
GTCTCGTCGGGCTCGCGTCCTACCTCCTGATCGGGTTCTGGCACAAGCGGCCGGAGGCCGTGGCGGCGGCGAAGAAGGCGTTCGTCATGAACGCGGTCGGCGACGCGACCTTCGCGCTGGCCGCCGTCCTCCTCATCTGGGAGACCGGCAGCCTCGATCTCCCCGGCGTCCTCGAAGGGGCCGGCGGGCTCTCGGACACGACCGTGAACCTCGTCGCGCTGGGGCTCCTCGGCGGAGCGGTCGCGAAGTCCGCTCAGATCCCTCTCCACACGTGGCTGCCCGACGCGATGGAGGGCCCGACGCCGGTCTACGCGCTGATCCACGCGGCGACGATGGTGAACGCCGGTGTCTACCTGCTCGTGCGGGCGCACCCGATCTTCGAGGCCGCGCCCGACATCCAGCACCTGGCGGCGATCCTGGGTGCGGCGACGCTCCTCCTCGCCGGGCTCGTCGCGCTCGTCCAGTGGGACATCAAGCGGGTCATCGCCTACTCGACGATGTCCCAGATCGGCTACATGTTCCTCGGCGCGGGGATCGGCGCCTACGGCTTCGCGATCTTCCACCTGATGACGCACGCGTTCTTCAAGGCGCTGCTCTTCCTCGCGGCGGGCGTCGTCATCCACCACCTCGCCGACGAGCAGGACATCCGCAGGATGGGCGGGCTCCGCGGCGTGCTCCCTCGGACGCATGTCGCATTTCTGATCGGAACCGTGGCGCTCGTCGGGCTGCCTCCGCTCGCCGGCTTCTGGTCGAAGGACGCGATCCTCGCATCGGCGCTCGCCACCGGAGGCGGGCTCGGTTGGACGCTGTACGTGGCCGGGCTCGCTGGCGTGCTCCTCACAGGCGCGTACTCGTTCCGGCTCTACTACACGGTGTTCCACGGGCGGCGACCCGACGTCGTCCGCGAGGCGCACGGCCACCGAGAAGGACGACTCTCGATGCTCGTCCCCGTCGGTGTCCTCGCGGTGCTCTCGGCCGTGGGCGGCCTCCTCTCGATTCCCGGTGTCTGGCACCCGGTCACGCACTGGGTCGAGGAGACGGGCGAAGCGCTCGTCGAGCCGACGACCGCGCAGGACTACACGACGAGCGCGATCGCGGTGGGGCTCGGGGTCGTCGGGCTCTTCCTCGCGCGCAGGGCGTTCCAGCGCGAGCGGCAGCTCGTGACCCATCCGGGTGCGTGGCGCGCCTTCGAGCAGAAGCTCTACTTCGACGAGCTCTACGACACGCTCTTCTACCGGCCTGCAGCCGCGCTCGCGAACGCGCTCCGCCGCAACGTCGAGGAGCCCGTCATCGAGCGCTCGCTGGACGAGATCGGCTCCGGGACGATCCAGGCGAGCGGCGGCCTCGCCCGCGTCCAGTCAGGGCTCCTGCGCAGCTACGCGCTCGCGATCGCCTTCGCCGTCTGCGTGCTCGTCGTCGTCTTCGTGGCGGTCCGCTAGCGCATGTTCACGACCGCTCTCATCCTCCTTCCGATCGCGGGCGCCCTCGTCGTCGCGGTGCTGCCGCTGCCGCGGACGATGACCGCGGGGATCGCGTTCCTCGCCGCGTTGATGGAGGTCGGGCTCTGGATCGTCGCGGCGGCGCGGTTCGACTTCGACGACGGCGGGATCCAGCTCGGGACGTCGCGCGAGTGGGTCGAGAGCCTCGGAATCTCGTACTCGGTCGGTTTCTACGGCTTCTCGCTCTGGCTGGCCGGAGCGACCGTCGTCGTCTCGGCCGTCGCCATCGGATATGCGCTCTGGGCCGGCCGCGACCGGCCGCGGGCCTATCACGCGCTGATGCTCTTCCTGACCGGCGCAGTCGTCGCGACGTTCGCGTCGCAGGATCTCCTGCTGTTCTACGTCTCGTTCGAGGCGATGCTCATCCCCCTCTACGTCCTGATCGGCGTCTGGGGCGGGGCGCGAAGGACGGAGGCGACGTTGACGTTCGTCGTCTACACGATGGCCGGGTCGCTGCTGATGCTCGCGTCAGTCGTCGCATTCGGTGTCACGCAGGGCACGTTCAGCCTGCTCGAGTCGGGGACGAGCGACAACACCTGGATCTTCCTCGGCTTGGCCGTCGCGTTCGCGATCAAGGCGCCGATCTTCCCCTTCCACGGCTGGCTGCCGCTCGCGTACCGCGAGTCCCCGGTCGAAGTCGCGGCGGTCCTCTCCGCGATCGTCTCGAAGACGGCCGTGTACGGGTTCCTCGTGATCGTGCTCCCGAAGTTCCCCGAGCCGGTCGAGGATCTCACCGGTGTGCTCCTCGTGCTCGCGGGCGCGGCGCTCGTGTACGGATCGGTGCTCGCCTTCCGTGCTCCGGACCTGCGCGGGATCGTGGCCTACTCGTCGCTCGCCCAGATGGGCCTGATCACGCTCGGGCTCTTCGCCCTGAACGACCTCGGGCTCGACGGTGCAGTGCTCCAGTCGGTCGCCCACGCACTCGTCTCGACGGCGATGTTCCTGCTCGTGGGCATGGTCGAGCGCCGCTGCGGCACAGGCGACCTCGACGCGCTCGGTGGTATGGCGCGCGGGCGCCCGGTCCTGGCGACCGTCCTCCTCGTGTCCGGGATGGTCGCGCTCGCGGTGCCCGGCTCCGCGACCTTCGCCGGCGAGTTCCTGATCATGGCCGGCGCCTACGAGCAGGGCTGGGGCTACGCGGCGATCGTCGCCCTCGGCATCGTGCTCGCCGCGATGTACGTGCTGCGGTTGATCTCGGCCGTCCTCCACGTGCGACCGGGTCCCGCGGTGCGTGACGAGGCCCTCGACCTGAGGCTCGGCGAGCTCGCTCTCGTTCTGCCCCTCGTCGCCTGCCTGCTCGTCCTCTCCGCGTGGCCGGCGCTCGTCAGCCAGAGCTCGTTCCCGGGCGACCAGCCTGCGCGGGCGATCTCCGAGGGATTCAGATGATCGACACCCCGAACGTCGACTGGCTCGCCCTCTCGCCCACCCTGGCGCTGCTCGGCGCGTCGGGCGTCGCACTGCTCGCCGCGGTCCTCGTGCCCTCCTGGATGCGCCGCACGGTCGCCGCGGTCGTCGCCTTCGCAGGATTCGTCGTGGCTGCCGTGCTCGCGGGGATCGTCTTCGACCGGACGCCGCAAGCCGAGGCCCTGCTCTCGGAATCGATGATCCGCGACGGGCTCGGGGCGCTCGCGCAACTCGTCCTCGCGGTGACCGGGGCGGTCGTCGTCTTCGCCTCCTGGGCCGAGCGCCGGCGGAACGGAAGCGGCGAGTACTACGCCCTGCTCACGGCGGCCGGCGCCGGGATGGTGTTCCTCGTCGGCGCGGGGAACCTGATGACGCTCTTCCTCGGCCTCGAGTGGTTCTCGCTCTGCCTCTACATCCTCGTCGCATTCGACACCGACCGCGCGACCTCGCTGGAGGCGGGCCTGAAGTACGTCATCGTCGGAGGCTTCGGCTCGGCGGTGCTTCTCTTCGGCTCGGCGCTCGTCTTCGGCGCAACGGGTGCGATCGGTTTCTCGCAGATCGCCGCAGCCGAAGCGGGAGACGACGCGTTCCTCCTCGCCGGGCTCGCGATGATCCTCGCCGGGCTCGCCTTCAAGGTCTCCGCGGCGCCGTTCCACATGTGGACGCCCGACGTCTACCAGGGCGCGCCTACCTCGGTGACCGCGTTCATGTCGGCGGCGACGAAGACGGCCGCACTGGTCGTGACCTTGCGCGTGCTCGTCACCGCCTTCCCCGACGAGAACGAGATCTGGACGATCGCCGTGGCCGTCATCGCGTGCATCTCGCTCGCCTGGGGCAACCTCGCAGCCCTTGCGCAGCGCGACCTGAAGCGACTCCTCGCCTTCTCGTCCATCTCGCACGCAGGGTTCTTGCTCATCGCCGTGGCGGCCGGAAGCGAGCGCGGCGGAGAGGCGCTCCTGTACTACCTCGTCCCGTACTCCGCGATGTCGGTCGGAGCCTTCGCGGTCGTCGCGGCGCGGGAGCGGGAGCTCGGGCAGCCGCTCGAGCTCGAGCGCCTCGCCGGGATGGGTTGGGAGCGGCCCCTGTACGGAGCGGCGCTCTGGATCTTCATGCTCGGGTTCGCCGGCTTCCCGCTGACGGGCGGGTTCTTCGGGAAGCTCTTCGTCTTCTCCGCTGCCTACGAGGCGGGAGACTGGTGGCTGGTCCTCGTCGGCGTCGGCGCCACGGCGCTGTCGCTCGCCTACTACCTGAACGTCGTGCGCTGGCTCTACATGCGCTCGGGCCCCGAGCTACGGCTCGCGCCGGCCGGCGGCTCGCCTCCCCGAGACTACGCGCTCGGGCTGGCCGTCACCGCTTGCGTGTTCGTCACGGTCGCGTCGTTCTTCGCAGCCCAGCCGATCCTCGACCTCGCCTCCGAGGCCGCCGAGTCTCTCTCGTTCTGAGGTTGCCTCCGCCCTCCCGATTGGGGAGGATCGCGTCGCAAGCGAGACGAGAGGAGACACGAGTGCGAGCACGCCTGATCGTGAGCACCATCCTTGCCGGAGGGGTCGTCCTGGCCGTCGGCGCGACGTTGGCCGTGGCGGGCGAGCCGGCGGACGCCTCGACCGCGCTCTATCCCGACCTGAGAACCGTCGTTCCGGCACACCTGAACCTGGTCAACCAGCAGCAGCGGGACATGCTCCGCTTCTCGAACGGGATCGCCAACACGGGCGGTGGCTCGTGGGCGATGCGTCCCGAGAACGAGCTCGGCACGACGCCGACGACGACGGCGATCCAGGAGATTCGGTCGGCGAACGTGCTCTACGAGTGCGGCACGCAGCCCAAGCAGGTCTCCGAGTGCTACGACGTGCTCGAGGAGCGACCGGTCTCGATCTTCGAGTACCACGCGACGCACAACCACTGGCATACCGCCGACGTCGCGCTCTTCGAGGTCCGGCAGGGAGGCCCGACGGGACCGGTGGTGGGCGGAAACTCCGTCAAGGTCGGGTTCTGCCTCATCGACCTGTACAAGCTCGAGGACAACGCTCCCACCAGCGAGAAGGTGTTCTGGGACTGCTACACGAGCTTCCAGGGCGTTTCCAAGGGTTGGGTCGACCAGTACCACCAGTCGACGGACGGTCAGGAGCTCGACCTGACGGACGTCCCGAACGGCACGGACTACTACCTCGTGTCGACGACGAATCCGACCGGGGTCTTCCTCGAGCAGGACGAGACGAACAACACGGCGTGGGTGAAGTTCGCCCTGTCGTCCGAATCGAACGGGAACCGCAAGGTCACGGTTACCGACCACTCGCCGTGCGACAGCCCGGGGATGTGCGGGGAGCGCTCGACGAATCGTTAGAGACTCACGGGAAGGAGCCCGTCGCGTGGTCGTGGCGGGCTCGCGCCTCGCCGAGCGCGAGCGCGATCCCGATCGCGAGAAACGGGATCGCCGCCGCCAGGGCGGCCACCGCAAGCCAGGGTACGCCGCCGACCACTGCCGAGAGGCTCGCCGCCGCGAGCGCGGCCCCGCAGAGGAGCTGGTCGTTCATGATCGTGCGGTTCGGCGTGGACACCCCCGGGTCCTCTAGATTCTTCGCATGGCGACCGGACTGACCTGGCTCGGGCACTCCGCCTTTCGCCTCGACTCCTCCGGCGGGAAGCGCATCTACGTCGACCCGTTCTTGAACGGCAATCCGAGGTGCCCCGACCCGGAGCGGGAGCCCGAGCGCTGCGACCTGATCCTTCTCACGCACGGCCACGGCGACCACGCGGGTGACGTCGTCGGGATCCATCGGCGGTTCGAGTGCCCGGTGGTGGCGCAGGTCGAGCTGCGCTCGTGGCTGACGCGTCAAGGCGTCGCCGACGACGGGCAGGCCCAC
>JBOHBD010000375.1:0-1735 GCA_050698195.1 Gaiellaceae bacterium | reverse complement strand
GGCTCGCCCGTGAGCATCGACTGGTCGACGGCCGAGCGGCCCTCGACGACCTCGCCGTCCGTCGGGATCTTCTCCCCGGGCCGAACGACCAGGAGATCGCCTCGTGCGACGTCCTCGATCGCCACCGAGGCCTCGGAGCCGTCCCGCAGGACCCGAGCCTCCTTCGCGCCGAGCTCGAGCAGCGCCCGGATCGCAGCGCTCGAGCGACGCTTGGCGCGCGCCTCGAGGTAGCGGCCGACCAGGATCAGGGTCGTGATCACGCCTGCGACCTCGAAGTACGTGTGGGCGTCTTCGAGGAAGAGCAGCGCGACGACCGACCAGCCCCAGGCGGCGAGCGTGCCGATCGAGATCAGCGTGTCCATCGTCGCGCTCAGGTGCCGCGCGTTGAGGAGGGCGGCGCGGTGGAAGCCGAAACCCGCCCAGAGCACGACCGGAGTGGCGAGGACGAACGCGAGCCACTCCCATCCCTCGAACTGCAGCGGCGGGAGCATCGCGAGCAGCGTCAGCGGCACGGACAGCGCGGCGGCGACGAGCAGGCGCACCCGCAACGGGCGTGCGCGATCCTCCGCGGCGGGCGCCTCCGCCGCCGGTCGGGCGCGGTAGCCGGCCGCCTCGACCGCGCCGACGAGATCGGCGAGCGCGACGCGGTGCGAGTCGTACCGCACCGCGGCCTGCTCGGTCGCGTAGTTGACGGAGGCCTCGACACCCTCGAGCTTGTTCAGCTTCCGCTCGATGCGCGCCGCGCATGCGGCGCAGGTCATGCCCTCGAGCGAGAGCTCGACTCGCCCTTCCGTGTCGGGGGCGGCAGTCGCCGTCACGCGGCCTCGTATCCGGCCTCGGCGATCGCGGCGCGGAGCGCGGTGTCGTCGAGCGCACGGCCGGAGATCGTCACGAGCTTGGAGTCGAGGTCGACGTCGACCTCGTCGACACCCTCGACCTCTCCGACCTCCTCTCGAATCGACATCGCGCAGTGCGCGCAGTGGATCGCGGGAACGCTGTAGGTAATGGTCTCGGACACGCTTCTCCTCTCGACAGGTCGCCAGACGAGTATACCCCATTGGGGTATCAGACGGGCCGTGAGCTCGACTTCAGCCAGACCCCTGTCCGGGTCGGGGCACGTTGCCGTGCATCTCGGAGAGGCGACCTGCCCGAATCGCCTCGGCCATCGCGTCCGAGTCCTCCCGGTACCAGGAGCCGTCCTCGAGCTCGATCGCCGGCAGGAAGTGCGTCCCCGTGTGCTCGATGACGTCTTTCCGCCTCCGGCGCGGGTACGTCGGCTCCTTGACGATCTCGTAGTCGACTCCCGCCTCGTCGAGCGCTCGCTGCACCTTCGAGCAGGGATGCGACGTGAAGACCGATCCGAATCCCACGAACCGGCAGCGGTGCAGCTTCACGGCCATCGAGCCGCCGTGCCTAGAGGCCTTCGATGCGCGACGCCCCGACGATCGCCTCGTCGCCCCCGGCAAGCCGCACGAGCGCTTTCCCTTTCCCGTCGTAGTCGGGGGACCACACGACGAGCGTTGCGTCCTCGCCGTGGACCCGGCACGTGCGGCCGTCCTCCGGCTCGAGGCCGCGCCAGAAGCGGACGAACGGGTTCTGCTCCCATTCGCGGCCGATCGTCGTCTCGTCCGTGTGACCCGGCAGGACGCGGACCTCGTGCGGGAGGGTCATCAACACGTCCATGACCGACCGCCGCAGCTCGCTCGCCGGGCCTCCGCCTACAGCGTCCTTGAAG